>JABHDX010000152.1 GCA_018672815.1 Gammaproteobacteria bacterium
CATTGGAAATTCAAAGGCAGCTCTAAAATCCATACCTGAATTGTAAGTTCTAAGCTGATGATTCACAAAACCAGGCGAAGAACCGATTATATTCAACGTATATCCTAAACGACTTGAAACAGCTGAAATACTTTCCTGAGGTTCGTCAGCAAAATCATCGGAAAAATCCTCTATCTCTTCATCGCCAAACTCTTCATCGCCAAACTCTTCATCTGAGAATTCATCTTCAAAATCCTCAAAATCTCCCTCTCCTTCTTCATCATCAGAAAAGTCAAACTCTTCACCAAAGTCGATAGCTTCTTCTTCATCGTCACCCCAAAATATTTCTTCTGTAGATCCATCTTCCTCTTGACCAACAAGAGATGAGAATGGTGCGAAAAGCACAAAAAACATTAAAAAGAAAGAAAGCCTAAATGTAATAAAAGATCCTTGCTTCATAAGCATACCCAATTAATTGGTTTCATCGAAGATACAGTGATTCTAAATAATCATTGTCTCGAATAAATACGTTGTCCGGTTGGAATTTACCTTTTATGAGATAAAAAAGGCAATAAAACACTCAAAGTTAATTATTGCCTTTTTTTAGGATATCTTTTATCTATTTTTTTGGAATTGGAGCACCTTCAATCCATGGTGAACCAGCGTTTTCCATGCGTCTCAATATAGATTCAAGGTCATTATTATTTTGATTTAATTGTATTTGTATTTTATCCAACCCTATTTGTGCTAATGAAAGATTCTCAATAGCAGTTTCTGTAGGACCATAAGTGGAATATTCAATAATACGATGAACGACAGCTAATCTACTTGTTGCTGTAGGATTAGTCTTTTCACCGGGTTCCATTTTTGACCTATTACCATTTAAGGCTTGATCCATTTCTAATACATCATTGTGCAGCTTAGATAAACGATTATCTAAATCACCAATTTTCCCTGATGATTGACTTATGGCTAAGTGCATGCGGTTAACTTTCTTTAAGATTTCTGCAACTTCAAATTGTATCGCAGATCCTCTTTTAGCAGTTTTTTCATATTCACGCCAAAAATCAGCTATTTTATCATGAGATTCTGTAACCAGTGCTCCTTTACGTAATGGAACGACATCAAAACTTTTAGAGTCTGATACTTTTTCAATTTTACCATCCAATTTAACAAACATGGTTACATTATATTTTCCTGGCGGAGCTAAAAAGCCTGAACCATTCGCAGAAGAATTTTCACCTAAAATTGAATTAGGTGAGGGGTAACGTAAATCCCAAGCTATGCGATGAAAGCCTTTCGATGTTGGACCTTCTAATCTTCGAACTACTTCACCATTAGAATCTTTTACCTCGATTAAAACCTTAGAGTCAAGTTCCCTACGTTCTGACTCAACAATCTTCCAACCTGGAAATCCAACGGGTTTCCCTTTTTTTAAAGTTGATTTCTCTTTTTTTGTACGCATTTCCTTTTTAGTGACAAGGCCTTCACTTAAGTGATAAGTAAAAACTGCACCAAAGGGAGGATTAGGCGCAACAAAGTAGCTATCGCCTTGACTTCCTTTTAGTCCATTCCATGGATCATTAAAACCTAAATATGGCCTTGGTATATACCACCATGCATTTTTAACTGAGAAAAGCGTAGCTTTATCATTCATTTGACTATTAGACAATTCTCTAAAAACAGTGATGTCATCAAAAACAAAAAATCCACGACCAAAGGATGCTCCAACAAGATCATTCTCACGCTTATGTATTGCTAAATCTCTAAATGATATAGTTGGCACACCTCCATTTAATTTTGACCAAGACTTACCGGAATTAATTGTGAAATATATTCCATATTCAGTAGCTGCAAAAAAGAGGTTTTTTTCTACATGATCTTGAATTATACGCCAAGTTAGTGTACGGTCTGGAAGATTTGAAGTAATTGATTTCCATGTTTTCCCTTTATCATTACTTGAATATATATATGGTTGATAATCACCATACTTATGATTATCCAAAACCGCATAAACTTTATTTACATCAAAATTATCTGCTTTGATATCGTTTACGTAGGCAGTAGCAGGTACACCTGGTAATTTCTTTACTTCAATTTGCTTCCAAGACTTGCCATCGTTAGATGTGATGTTGATAAACCCATCATCTGTACCCGCATATATTAAACCTGCTTTGACTGGAGATTCTGATAAGGCTGAGATAGTGTTATAATTTGACATTGCACTAACATCCCATGCATTATCCCAACTTTGCCTACTACCCATTATTGGTAGATCAAATCTATTTTGGTC
>JABHDX010000153.1 GCA_018672815.1 Gammaproteobacteria bacterium
AGAGGAGGAGACATCAATAAAATAAGATCCATTGCTGTTCTATTGCTTCCTATAAGAAAAAGGCAAGCTGGGAGGATAGCAAGAACTAAAGCCCAAAAGAGTCTCATATTCTTACTAGGTTCATAGGCTTCACTAGCAGTACTTTTTACATGATAAGAAAGAATATAAGAAACTGAATCATAAGACGTTACTATAAAAATAATAACGATCAAACAGTAAGCTAAAACAAAAAATTCTCCAAAAGGCAGTTGCATCAGTATGGACGTAGCTGCAATTTGATGACCGTCATTAGCTAAAATCTCAGACACCATGAGTTGATTATTAAGCTCTAAGTTAATCGCATAATTTCCTATAATGGAGAAAAAGATAAAGCAACCAAAGCTACCAATGATCAGCATACCCATTATCAATTCTCTCAAGGTTCTCCCTTTGGAAATTCTAGCAACAAATAACCCTACTTGTGGACCCAAAGCAAGCCACCATGCCCAATAAAAAATAGTCCAATCGTCTGCAAAATCAGACCTCTCAGTTATACCCAAAGTATTCATTCCAAAGTAGTTTGTAAAAAGTGATTTAATTGCTTCAATAGATAAAACAATGATTTCTTGAAAAGGTCCCAGTACTAGAATTAATAGTAGAAATGTTAATGCTAGTAGAACATTAAAATTGCTCAAAATCTTAATGCCTTTGTTTATTCCTCTATAGACACTTGCACCAAATAGTAATGTACATAACGAAAGCATACTTAAATCAAGAATGAGTCCATGATTGATTTTAAACACTTCTGATAAGCCAGCTCCAATAATAGGAACATACATACCTATCGTTCCTCCTGATGCACCGATTAAAATAATTACAAAAATAAAATCAACCAATCGTCCAATAAACGAGTTCTCTATAGCGCTATTTTGATTCGTTCTAAGGCCTGAACTTAATCGTAATGATCCAAGATTATAATGGTAAAAGGGTATAGCTATAGCTATAGCTGGAAGACAATAAAGTGCCCAGCCCGTAAACCCCCAATGGAACATGCCGTAGGCTGATGCAAGGTGATAAGCTCCTTCTGAGAATGGCTCAATATCAAAAGGTGGACGCTTAACGTAATAAGCCCATTCAACTCCTGACCAATAGAGTATTCCACCTCCAATACCTGAGCAAAATAACATACTTGACCAGCTAAAATTCGAAAACTCAGGAGTGCTGTTATCTCCACCCAGCTTAAATTTTCCATATTTTGAAGCGGATAAAAAAATAAGAAACAATAAAGTCAGGATACCCAAGATCATATAAGAGGATCCAAAAATATCCACAGTTCTTTGATAAGTTGTGGAGATGAAAATTTGTGCTTTATTCGGATCTATTACTATAGGGATTGTGATGCATAATATTGCCAATATAACACTGACAATGGTGTAGTTATCAGATTTATTATTTTTCAATTGATTCCTTCATTTCATCTATATTTTTGAATTGATCTTTAGATAGGTTACCAGTGATATAGAAATCAATCGCTATGATAAAAATAAAAAGAAATAAGAAAATCATCAAACTTATAATTGTTTCTTTCATTTTAATCCCTTGTTGTGTATCTAAAAATTAGGTAATAAGTAAATAATTAATAGTATTTATCAATCTTTCTATTATATTACTAAGTAGTTAAAATTTATTAAATATTATTTATGACTGAGCCTAAGAACATTGATAGATCAAACGGTGCCCTTCCTCAAAAAGAAAGGGGTTCACTTCAGCCAATTATGCCCCAATCCACTGAAGAACAGAGGCGATTGCAACTTGAGAGGTTAGCAGCTGGTTTTCGCTTATTTGCATTGTATGGTTTTGATGAAGGATTAGCGGGACATATAACATTGAGAGATCCAGAGTTTAATGATCATTTCTGGGTTAATCCATTGGGCATGAATTTTAGTCAAATCTCAGTTTCTGATTTATTGTTAGTCAGAGAAGATGGTCAAATTATACAGGGTACACGCCCAATTAATCCTGCTGCATTTGCAATACACTCGTCCATTCATAAGGCAAGACCGGATGTTAATTCAGCAGCACATGCTCACTCTATCTACGGAAGAACATTTTCTAGTTTAGGTAAGTTGCTGGACCCTATTACCCAAGATGCAGCACTTTTTTTTCAAGAACAGGCGATCTATGACAGTTACGGTGGAGTTGCTTTTGATATAGAAGAAGGTTTAGCAATCGCGGAAGCATTAGGGGAAAAAAGGACTGCAATTTTACAAAATCATGGGTTATTGACTACTGGTGCAAGTGTGGATATAGCTTTATGGTTGTTTATAGCTATGGATAAGTGTTGTCAAAGTCAATTGTTAGCTGACTCAGCAGGATCTCCTATTATTATCTCAGATGAAATTGCGCTTCAAGCTAAGGCCCAAGCGGGTACTGATATGATTCTTTGGGCTAGCTTTCAACCACTTTATGATCTAATTTATGAACTGGAACCTGATTTCCTTAAGTAAGCAATGATGAAAAAAACCTTAGAAAAACAAAAAAATAATATACTTAACGATACAATACCGAGTTTAAAAACACGAATTGATCGACTTGATCGATTGATTGAGATGTTATTAGAATTCCAGGAAAAAATTCCAGAAGTGTTATCCAATGATTTTGGACACCGATCACCAGTGATGTCCAAGTTCGCAGATGTTGCTGCAGTTTTTGATTCTATTCACTATACAAAGAGTAATCTTAAGAAATGGATGAAGCCTGAGTCTCGAAATGCTTCGTTTCCTTTTAATGTTTTATTAGCAAAAGCCTATGTTCAGTATCAACCTGTTGGTTGCGTTGGTATTATTAGCCCTTGGAATTATCCATTTAGTTTAACTTATGCACCGCTCGCTGTGATTCTTGCAGCTGGTAATCGAGCAATGATTAAACCATCAGAATACACACCTCAATCTTCCCAATTGATGAAAACAATGATTGAGAAATACTTTGATGAGGATGAAGTCGCTGTATTCCCTGGCGGCCCTGAAGTCGGGGAAGAATTTACCAGTTTACCGTTTGATCATCTCTTGTTTACTGGATCAACATCAGTGGCTAAAAAAGTTATGGAAGCTGCTTCTAAAAATTTAGTACCAGTCACTCTAGAATTGGGAGGAAAATCACCTGTAATTGTAGGTGATACAGCTGATATGACTGTGGTTTCTGACAGAGTATGGAATGGTAAATTGATGAACTGTGGACAAACTTGTATTGCACCTGACTATTTATTTATTCCTGAAAGAAAGAAGGAGGCTTGGATTGAAGCTTCACAAAAATCAATCACTGCGATGTTTCCATCTGTTTATTCCAATGACGATTATTCATCAATTATTAATGAAAAACATTTTAGTCGTTTGCAATCATATCTCGATGATGCAAAAGAGAAAGGAGCTAGAATCATAGAGATTAATCCAGCTAAAGAAAATAGTGACAAAAGAAATTATCATAAAATGATGCCTACTCTTGTGCTGGGTGTAACAGATGAAATGTTAATAATGAAAGAGGAAATATTTGGACCAATTCTTCCTGTTAAAACCTACAGACAAGTCAGTGAAGCCATTGATTATATTAATAATAAAGATCGACCTTTAGGAATGTATTATTTTGGTAATGATGCATCTGAAGAAAGTAGCGTCATTAATAAAACAGTGTCTGGCGGTGTCTGTTTGAATGATGTTATTTTTCATTATGTACAAGAAGATCTGCCTTTCGGCGGAATTGGTCCCAGTGGCATGGGACGTTACCATGGCATTGAAGGATTCAAGACTTTTAGTAATCCAAGGGGGATTTACAAGCAAACTCCATTTAACACTATTTTAAAGTTAATGCGTCCACCGTACGGTAAATTATTTGATGGTTTAATTTCATCAAGAATTAAAAAATAAACAATGAACAATAAAGAGCATGCTCTGACTCAAAAGTTAGATGAATTAGGCGTTGATAAAATAAAGAGACATATTTTTCTTTGCGCTGATCAGACAGAAGCAAATTGTTCTCCATATAAAAAGACAATGGAGTCGTGGGATTTTTTAAAGCAGCGCTTGAGTGAACTTAATCTTGATACTAAAGGAGGTATCTTTCGCTCTAAGGTTAACTGCCTAAGAATTTGTTCGCATGGCCCTATTGCGGTTGTTTATCCTGAGGGTGTTTGGTATAAAAAATGCACTCCTGTAGTCTTAGAAAAAATTATACAAGAGCATTTAATTTCAGGTCAACCAGTCGAAGAATTTATTATTTCAAAGCCGAATTAAGTGTTTCCAGGTAATAGGTTTCTTTTGCTCTTTGAATTAAATAAGCGTGTACATCTTTTGCATCCTGTTCAGAGATTTTATCAGCAAAACTGACCATACCTTTGTTTGTATATAGACCACCTAGAGTGATTGCTAAAAAATTATCATGAGTTTTTTTATTCATGTATCGCAGGTCTGCAATAACTCCACCTCCCATTGCACCAGCACCATGACACATGTGGCATTGATAATGATAAATTTTTTCACCATTAGCAATTGAGGCTTCATCACCCATTGATTTAGGAGGTTTTGGCATGACTTTATCAGCTATTCTTTTTGGTAGTTGTTGTTTTGCATTTAAGGCAAATGTAACAATTCGACCATTGATGGGACCACCTGAGTATTTAGGTGCTAAACCTGCTTGTAATGCAAATACTCCTCCATATCCAGCAACAACACTTAAGTATTGTTTACCATTAATGGAATAGGTAATAGGAGGAGCAACAATACCTGTTTGGAGATCATAAGACCAAAGTTGATCTCCAGTTGTGGCATTGTAAGCTACAAGTTCACCATCGGATGTACCTTGAAATACTAAATTACCAGCAGTGGATAAAACACCCCCATTCCATGGCAGTGTTTGATATTTCTTCCAAACTTCCTTCTGTGCAATAGGGTCCCATGCACTGAGTCGTCCTCTAATACTTTTTATAACTAGATTAAGCTGTAATAGATTTTTAGGCGGTATAATTGCTGATAAGTCTATACCGGTATTCCAACTGTCTTTTTTAAAGGTATATTCTTTATCTTTTTCAAACGGTAAATAGAGTTCTTGAGCAGGGATATATACCAATCCAGTGTCTGGATTATATGACATAGGCATCCAGTTGTGACCACCAAGTGCTCCTGGTGATACTAACCGATCTTCTGTTTCATAATCACCCAAGGGGATCTTATTAGGTTTTCCTGTTTTAATATCAACCCCATTAGCCCAAGTGACTCTCACATAATTTTCTGCTGAGATTAATTCTCCAGTTATTCGATCAATAACATAAAAGAAACCATTTTTTGGAGCTTGCATTAATATTTTTCTGTTTTCACCATCAATCATTAAGTCAGCCAAAATAATATGTTGTGTTGCCGTATAATCCCAATTATCTCCTGGAGTTGTTTGATAATGCCAAACGTATTCTCCGTTATCAGGCCGAAGGGCAACAATGGAAGATAAAAATAAATTGTCTCCTCCATCTGGACTTCTGACTTTATAATTCCATGGAGAACCATTGCCAGTTCCAACATATAAAAGATCCAATTCAGGATCATAAGCCATTGAATCCCAAACAGTGCCACCACCCCCATATTCCCACCAATTTGATCCACTCCATGTAGAAGCAGCAAATTTCATAGCCTCATTCTCAAAGCCATCTTGTGGATTTCCCGGTACAGTATAAAATCTCCAAATCATTTTACCTGTTTCAGTATCGTAGGCACTGACATAGCCTCTGACTCCAAAATCAGCTCCGCCATTGCCAATAATAACTTTACCTTTAATAATCCTTGGCGCACCTGTGATGCTATAGGCATTAGAATCTTCAACTGTGGTTTTTTCCCATATTAATTCACCACTTGTTGCATCCAATGCTATAAGTCTTCCGTCTAGTGTTCCAAGATAAATTTTACCCTCCCATATAGCCACACCTCGATTGACTGCATCACAACATAGATAGTAGGCCTTTTCTCTAGGTACTTGTGGATCGTATTTCCATATGAGTTCACCGGTTGAGGCATCATTAGCGAAGACGACACTCCAAGCACCTGTTGAAAACATAATGCCATTTACAACTAGTGGTGTTGATTCATGACCGCGGCTACTATCTAAATCATGAAACCATTCAATACCTAATTGATTTACATTGTTTTCAGTAATTTGATTTAAACCACTGAATCGTTCTTCACTGTAGGTTCTTCCGTGAGTTATCCATTCTTCTTGATTGGACTTGGCTCCATTAATTTTCTCAGCATCAATATTAAAATCTGAAGCAATAGTTATATTGGTCACTAAGCTCAATAAGAATAGGTGTATTATTTTTGAATCCATCACTGCTTAATAATTGTAAATAAAAATGGTTATCAATCTAGTATTACTCTAATAATATAGTTTATCGAGTCTATTTTATTAAGTTTCTTATAGTAGTATGCTTAATTAATATTAAACATGAGAGCATTATGAAAAGTATTCTAGAAAATAAAGTATGGATTGTATTAATTTTTATATCCTTAAATATTTCATCCCAACCGGCTTATAGTAAAAGTGAATCTGATTTAATTAATCAGGCTTATCAATCCACTTATAAACCTATAGCAAGTCCAAGAATACTAATTAAGAATGCAAATATTCTCACTGGAACAGGAGAACTGATAGAGAGTTCTTCAATTCTTATAGAGAATAATAAAATTGTTTCATTGGGCAATGATGATGCTGATGATGCAGAAATTATTGATGCTAAGGGTAAGTGGATTACACCTGGTATTATTGATATCCATTCCCATATGGGAGTTTACCCTGCACCGTCACTCAGAGGTAATAGTGATGGCAATGAAGCAACCAGTCCTGTGACTCCTCATGTTTGGGCAGAACATTCTGTCTGGACCCAAGATCCTCAGTTTACTCTTGCTCTTAAAGGTGGGGTTACTACTTTTCATGTTTTACCTGGTTCAGCGAACCTATTTGGGGGTAGGGGCGTTACTCTGAAAAATATTAGGAGTGTTACAGTTCAAGGCATGAAATTTCCAAATGCACCTTATACCCTTAAGATGGCATGCGGTGAAAATCCAAAAAGAGTTTATGGCAATAGAGAAAGTGAGCCTTCTACACGTATGGGAAATGTAGCTGGTTATAGAGATGCTTGGATCGATGCTCAACACTATATGGAGCAAATGGCATTAAATGATGCAAGCAACTTAGAAGATGACTCTAACGATGATCAGGAATCATTTAAAAGAGATTTAAAAATGGAAACATTATCTGGCGTTCTCAGAGGGGAAATTCTGATTCAAAATCATTGCTATCGAGGAGAGGAAATGGCGGTAATGATGGATATAGCTAAAGAATTCAATTATAAAGTCACTGCTTTTCATCATGCTATCGAAGCTTATAAGGTTGCAGATCTACTAGCTGAAAATGGAGTTTGTGCCGCTATGTGGGCTGACTGGTGGGGTTTTAAAAATGAAGCTTATGATATGGTCTGGGAAAATGTCGCTATGGTTGATCAAGCTCTCAATGCTAACGGTTGTGCAATTGTTCATTCTGATTCTGCTGTTGGCATCCAACATCTCAATCAAGAAGCCTCTAAAGCTAGATCTGCTGGCTTAAGAGCAGGATTGAATATTTCTAAAGCCAGAGCTATAAGATGGATCACTATTAACCCAGCTAAGGCCCTGGGAATTGCTGATCGTGTTGGAAGTCTTGAAGTAGGTAAAATGGCAGATCTTGTTATTTGGGATGGCGATCCTTTTAGTACTTTTACTAAAGCTGAAAGAGTATTTATAGATGGCCATTTATCATTCGATGCAACCAGTGATAACAGTTTTATAAGAACAGACTTTGATCTAGGCATTATAGAACCAGGGCGTGATAGATTATGAAAATTTTAAAAACGTATCTGTTTTTCTTATTGTGCACACCTTTGTATGCAGAGAACCAAGAGATAATTTTGATTAAGAATGCCACGATTATGACTGCAATGGAGGCAGGGATACTCAAAGATACTGATCTTCTTATTAATAATGGCTTAATAGCAGAAGTAGGACAAAATCTTGAATACAATGGAGCGTTTGTTATTGATGCATCCAATCATTTTATAACACCAGGCTTGATAGCACCACAGAGTATGATTGGCATTCAAGAAATAGAGCTTGAGACTGAAACAAGAGATGATTCAAGTCATTACTTCTCTTCTGGATTCAGTATTATTGATGCTTTTAACCCTTCTTCTGCTTTGATTCCATATAACAGAACAGGGGGCATCACTACTGCTATTGTCTCTCCATCTTCTGGTAATCATATTTTTTCAGGAATGGCTTCAGCTTTTAAACTTGATGGGAAATTAACAGAAGAAGCAATTGGTGAGAATGTGGCTATGATTATGAGTTTCGGAGGCAGTGAGGACTCAAGAGCCTCAAAGATGTTAATGCTAAAAGACTCAATTATAAAAGCTAAAAATTATCATAAATCAAGATCACAAATAATGAGAGGAGGCTATTTTGATTTTGGTAATTACACGCCGAGAGACTTAGAAGCAATATTAAGGCTTATTGGTAGAGAAATTCCTTTAATTATTAGAGTCAATAGGGCGAGAGATATGTTAAGGATGATTCGATTCTCTAATGAAAATAAAATTGAGATTATTTTTTCAGGAGCCAAAGAAGCTTGGCGAATTGCTGATAAAATTGCAATTGAATCAATACCAGTAATCTTAGATCCTATGGATAATATCCCTAGTTCCTTTGATTCCATAGCTGCTAGGATGGACAATGCCGTTATACTTAATAATGCAGGCGTTAAATTACTGATTACATCTCAAGTCACTCATAATTCTTATCTTAGTAGGCAAGGTGCTGGTAATGCTGTTGCTTATGGGCTTCCAGAACACGAAGCATTAAAAGCATTAACTATAAATGTGGCTACTGTATTCGGACTATCTGAGTCAATTGGTTCTATAGAGGTTGGAAAAGATGCTGATATTTTAATTTGGAATGGTCATCCTTTAGAAGTTTCCTCATTTACAAAAGAAATATATATTGATGGGAAAAACATTGATACCCTCACTAGATCTCAGATGCTGAGAGATCGTTATCTTAAAAGACTGGGTTTGGATTAGTTAAAGTTTTCTCTATCATTAATGGTTTGGTCCATTAGATTCATATACTCAGAAACATCACTAGGCTTGGTCATTGTATTAATATTTAAATTATAGTTTGAGTTTGATAAACTCTCAATTCCAAGACTGGATTTTGATGCAAAGACTTCTCCATTGTTTCTATCTAATGAAACCTTATCAACCAATAAAATAATCTCATTCAGTTCAAGATCATTCAATAAAAGGTATTGATCTATTGAAAAAGGGTCTTTTGCAATAGGTTGCTGAGTAATTTCTTCATCACTCACTTCAATTAGTTCTAGATAATCTGAATAATTTCTAGATTCAGAAGAATTGATAGTGGCGTCCTTAACCCAAGCTAAATATATTCTAGGTTCATTTTCTGAATCACCAGTTATTTTATCTTTATAAAGATCTATGCCAAGTCCAATATCAAAACTGCCCAGTCCAATATCAAACCAATATAAATCAAACTGATAGCCCAGATCAAAATTAACATAGTCTGTTCTATTGCCTCTTAGTTGATAAGCAGCAGTAGATCCTTTATTTAGTTGCCCAATAGATAAGCTTGATTTAAATAATTGAGAATTCTCACCAATTAAAATGCCTCCCATTGAGAGAAGAAGTGAATCACCATCTATACTATGACCAATATTCATTCCCTCATATCTATAGCCCTCTTGATAGAAAGGATTTTGATATGCACAACCATTATTCAACGAGTTATTTGTATAAAAAGCACAAGTGGTTGAGGCCAACTCCGTGAATATACGATATCCTTCAAGATTTTTAAAGTCTTCGATTGAGCCCCAAGTTTCAAAACCAAAAAGACCCATAGAATCTTTCAATGACTCGCCCATTATTTGGCCATATATAGCAAAAGGAAGATCTCTCAATTGGTGAGAAGACCTAAAGTCAAAACCTAGTAATGTATAGGATGAGTCTTCATTATATAGATTTGATGCTATGCATAGCTCATTACATATTATTTTTTTCCCGTTATCGATAGAAGTTCCAACTAGACCAATTTCTAAATTATCTAATGGTCTGGTTCCAACTCTCATACCATAGAAATTTCTTGAGTTTTCTATTTCACTAATCAATAAAGAGAGATCCCATGGTCCTATCCAATTCAAAATTCCTGACTCTATAGGATCTGAAAAATTTCTTTCAATGGAGAGGCCAGTTAATGGCCGGGCATTAGTTGATAGTGCCAAACTTCCATTCCAGCCTGGCCCCCACCAATTCTTTTTAGATCCTAATGAAAATGAATAATTACCTTTAGCAACAGATATGTATGATTCATCCATAGTTGACATACCATTTGTTTTATCAACTTTGAGATTGACTGCAATATTTTTAGAAAAATAAGAAGCATTAGCTGCGATGTATTTACTATTAGTAATTACATTATCAAATGATGTTATTCGCTTTGGATTTTTTGAGATTTGTATTTCTGTTGCTCCAAATACACCTAATTCTTGTGCGTTCATCAAGGATTCTCGAATACGATTATAAGATGCCAATTCAATTAAAGACATCTCAGATTCACTTTTGGATAAATTGTAGGCTATATCACCCCAAGATAATGGCCATGTTGTGATTGGAATATTTAATACTCCAGAATCAACCAAGAGATGAATATCATGTCTGATCAATAGATCATCAGGGTTTGACCATGGCTCAGCCTTGATAGAGTATGAATTAATCATTAAAGCAAAAGCTAAATTTGCTACAAAGATATTCTTAAATATGATTCTGTTTTTCATTGTTCTGTATTCTACTACTTATGATCATCCAATGTTAAAAATATATAGAAAATTGAAAATAATCATTTTTGAAATATAATCAAGGCAGCATTATGAATATCAGAAATAAATTAATCTTTTTTACACTCGCTATTACCTTTGTGAGTTCTTGTAGTATTTTTTTAGAGAAAACTGCAGTTGATCCTAATACCATAAGAATGACACAATCGGGAAGTGTTATTGGTCTTGATAATGGCAAAACATATCAGTGGTTAGGTATTCAGTATGGGAGTATTCCTAATGCTAATTTTAGATGGAAAAAAGCTAAACAACCCACCCCTTGGGAAGGCATAAAAGAAGCTATTAAATTTGGTGATTTTTGCACTCAAAAAGCTTCATTGATTAATTCCAGCGTAGGCCTATGGAACAACACTGTTGGCTCAGAAGATTGTCTTAATTTGAATATCTGGACCCCCAAAACATTCAAGGATGAGGTTGATAATATTTCAAAATATCCCGTGATGGTATGGATACACGGGGGAAGCAATATGTCAGGAAATTCTGATTTCTATAATCCTACGCAATTGGTTCAAAGTCATGATGTTATTGTGGTGACCATTAATTATAGATTAGGGCCTTTTGGGTGGTTTAATCATCCTAGTATCAATCAATTTTCAAATGAAATTAATTCTTCAGGTAATTATGGCAATCTCGATACCATTCAAGCGTTAGAATGGATACAAAATAATATTAGTAATTTTGGTGGTGATAAGAATAATGTCACAATTTTTGGAGAGTCAGCGGGCGGCTATAATGTTGCAGCTTTACTTGCATCACCAATAGCAGTAGGCCTATTCCATAAAGCCATTATACAAAGTGGAGGCATTAAGCCTGGAGACATTGATCATGCACAAAGTTATTTATCCAACCCTATACCCTGGAAGAATTACACCTCAAGGGAGCTTTTTAATCATCTGTTAATCATTAAAAATATGGCTGCAGAAAGAGAGGAAGCTTTACAAGTTCAATTGAAAATGGATGATCAAGTTATTAATGACATTTTAAGATCTGCCACAACAGATGAGATTTATAAAGCCTATATGGATTCGAAAATTAACACCAATGAGATGCTAAGGCCATTTCCTGATGGTAATGTTTTAAATGAGAAAGGGATCATTGAATCTATGAAAAGTGGATATTCTGCAAGAATTCCTGTTATTTTTGGAACAAATAGGGATGAAAATAAACTTTTCCTAATAGAAAATGAAAGACTCACTAGAAGTATTTTTGGATTGCCATTCATTAAGGATATCGAAGTTTACAATTCAGTTTCAAAACATCGTTCTAATACTTGGAAATTATTAGCGGTTGATAATCCAGCTAGGCTCTTAGTAAATTCTGGTAAGGAGTCTGTTTTTGCATATCGCTTTGATTGGGATGAAGAACCAAAAAAATATGGCCTTGATTTATCAGATTTGCTTGGAGCAGCACATGCATTTGAGATTCCATTTGTTATGGGAGATTTTGAAATGGATACATTATCAGATTATATGGTGAGCAGAAAGAATAAAAAATCAATGAAGCAATTGTCAGATTCAATGATGAGTTATTGGGCTGAATTTGCATACAATGGTGATCCTGGAAATGGTAGAAGCAATGACCTGCCTGTTTGGAACTCATGGTCGGAAATAAACGAGCAATCACCAAGATACATCATTTTTGATTCATATAGAGACCGTGGTATTAGAATGTCATCTAAGAATCTTACCAAGGAATCTTTATTTCTTCAGATAGCAGAAGATGAAAATCTTAATGATAAGTATAAATGCGAAATGGTTGATATTGCTATTCAATACGATGACTTGGAAAACCCAGAATATTTATATGAATTCGATGAAGGGCTTTGCAAAGACTTTAATCCAGACATAGAATGGAGACAATATTGGTATGAAGAAATGGATGAACCATGGTAAAGAATATACAATACTGGCTAATGAAATCTGAACCAGATACTTATAGTATTGATGACTTAGAGTCATTTGGTATTGATCACTGGGATGGCATTAGAAATTATCAAGTTAGGAATTTCTTCAGGGATAAGATGCAAATCAAAGATAAAGCTTTCTTTTATCACTCAAATTGCAAAGAACCTGGCATCGTTGGTTTGATGGAGATAGCCAGTAATGCCTACCCAGATCATACGGCTTTCATTAAAGGAGAAAAGTACTTCGATTCAAAAAGTGATCCAGAGAAACCAAGATGGTTAATGGTTGATGTTAAGTATCAAAGACATTTAAAAAGAAAGATTACACTCAGTGATCTTAGAAATCAGAAATCTTTAGAATCAATGCGACTTCTGCAACGAGGAAATAGACTATCAGTAATTCCATTGGAAAAAAAAGAATGGGATTATATTATTGAAATGGAGTAGCCAAGCCATGATTATCAGGAATAAAAACTATCTTTTAGTAATCTTAGCGATCTTATTTTCTAGCATTGCATTTGATATTGTTGCTGATGACTATAAACGTGGTGAAGTTTCTATTACTAGTCCATTGGATGGTGAAATTGTCAGCCAAACCTTCAGAGTTGTGTTTGATATCAAGAATTTTGATTTATCTCCTGCAGGTACCTTTGATGAGAATACAGGACATCATCATTTAATTATTGATGCAGCATTACCAAATTTAAATTCTCCAATTCCAAGTAGTGCTAATTATCTACATTTTGGCAAAGCCCAGGAGTATGCAGATATTACGTTAGCTCCAGGTAAGCATACCCTACAGCTATTATTGGGCGATGGAAATCATATTCCTCACAAAAAACCCATATTTTCAAAACCAATTGAAATTAAAGTCAAACCCTAGTTGGCAGTTCTATATCTATTAAAAATTCATCTAAAAGTTTGACAGTTAATTGTGTATCAAGTTCTGGAGAAGCAATCAGTGTTTTTCCTAATCTTGCAATTCTTGCAGATGGTATATCTTTCTTAATAGTTTCTAATTTATCAATAAAAAAATCATTAACTGCTGACATCACCAGAATAGGGCACTTAACTTGACGAAGAACATCAGCAAAGTCTTGCTCTTTTAGAGAGGCAAAGGCTTGATTTCTTCCGTCTATAGATCTTAAGCCTCCAATGAGTTCTGAATTAACCAAGGTTTCATCAAAAATTGGAAAAAGACTTTTAATAAGAGCAAAACGTTCATGTAGGTATTTACCAGCAGTATCTGGTTTTGGAACTGGTTTAAAACTTTTAAAAAATAGTTCTCTTTCATTCTTTGAGAAATAAGCTGCTCCATTTAAAGTCATTGATATTACCCTCTTAGGCCACAGCAATGCTATTTCAGCTGCAAAGTGTGTGCCTGTATGATGTGCATAAATATGAAAGAGATCAATATTTAGTGCATCTATAGCTTCACAAAGCCAGTCTCTATAATGATTAATACTTGGCATTGCTTCAGGGTCAAAAGAGTTACCAAATCCAGGTGTATCAATTGCATAAATTGGTCTTTTGCCTCTAAATTCATACATCATTCTTTCATACATTACAGAGCTGCTAGGAGTTCTATGAAATAGAACGAGCGGTATTCCTATGCCTTCAGAATATCTATAGTGTATTTGTCCTGAATTGATGTTGATGTAGGATTTTTTTATTTCTACCATGAGTAAAATATACTAGAGTTAGCTGTCTAATTTAATTCAAAAAAAATATAAAATTATGTATCGTAATCACTGATATAGATTAATTTAATAGTTTGTAAATTGATATAATGAAATGATGAAAAAAAGAATAATTATAGGTATATCAGGAGCGAGTGGCGTTATTTATGGAATACGTTTGCTTCAGGTATTGAAAGATGATCTAGAAATTGAAACGCATTTAGTTTTGACTAAAGGTGGAAAACTTAATATTACGCTTGAAACTGATTTTGATATTAAATCAATTGAGGCTATGGCAGATGTAGTTCATAGCGACAAAAATCTAGGCGCCAGTATTGCTAGCGGTTCATTTCAAACATTGGGGATGATTATTGCACCATGTTCGATGAAAACACTATCTGGCATAGTTAATTCATATGCCACAAATTTAATTGTAAGAGCCTCTGACGTTATTTTAAAGGAAAGCAGACAACTTATTATAGTACCAAGAGAAACGCCTCTGCATACAGGGCATTGTGAATTACTATATAAAGCTTCAGTGATGGGTGCTCATATTGTTCCACCAAATCCTGCTTTTTATAATAATCCTGAATCTTTAGACGACATTATTAATCACACAGTGGGGAGAGTTTTAGATTTGATGGGTCTAGATAATGATATTGTTTCTCGATGGGATGGTGTTTAATTCGAGAATGGATGGTAGCACTTCAGTTGATGATTTACTCACCAAAGTTAAATTATTATTAACTTCACATAATACAATCTCTATTGCTTCAACCCAGGAAAAGAAAGTATCAGCGGCAAGTGTTTTCTATGTATCCGATACCAATCTAAATATTTATTTTCTTTCTTTTGATAAAAGTACCCACTCAAAAAATATTTTTAAAAATAGAAATATAGCCGCTACCATCAATAAGGATGTTGAGGATTGGTCAGATATTAAAGGGCTTCAAATTAAGGGATATTCAGAGAAGCTAGATATGCATCAAAGAGAAGAAGTACTTAATAGATACAAAAGAAAGTTCAAATACTTGGATCAAATTATAAACGCACCTAAAAATAGTAATGAACAAAAAATAGCAGAACAATTCCAAACAATCAGTGTTTTTGTTTTCACTCCAATCTTTCTTAGGTTAATTGATAATTCTCTAGGGTTTGGAAAAAAGATGGAGTTAACACGTGCAAATGGAGAATGGTTAAGAACCAGTTGACGATAAACTAAGTCAATTACTCTCCACTGGAGTAAGCGGGTAATGTTCCTAGATGAACTCCACTATCCATAATAAGAACCTCACCTGTTATTAGTTTTGCACCTTCAAGAAACCAAATTAAGGTTTCCGCAACATCCTCAGCAGTTGCTACCTCTTGTAGAGGTAGTTTTTTTCTTGACCCTTCAAGCATATTCTCATAATTCTCTTTGCTCATACCATCTTTGAGCCAACGAGTTTGAATCATTCCTGGAGCAACACTGTTAATACGAATCTCAGGGCCAAGAATATGAGCTAATGATTTCGTCATCATATTTAATGCAGCTTTTGATGAAGCATAAGCAATGGATGAACCTATACCTGTAACACCAGCAAGAGACGAATCATTCACGATTGCGCCTTTTCCTACTTTTCTCATATGAGGTTCTACAGCTCTTACCATTTGATAGGCTCCCACTACATTTACGGCATAAATGTCCAGAAAGTCATCTTTAGTCAGTCCATCTAGATTTGAAAAGGCATTGAATTTTGTTTTGCCAGCATTATTAATCAAATAATCAATTCTTCCCCATTTATCGACTGCAGCCTTAGCCATAGATTGACAATCATCATCATTGGATACATCACCTTGACATACCAAAACTTCAACTCCTTGTTGTTCAGCTAGTAAGGCAGTTTCTTTTGCTTCTTTTTCACTTCGAGTGTAATTAATAACAACATTACATCCTTTTTTGGCTAGTAAAATTGCAGCAGCAGAACCTACTCCTGTTGCTGATCCAGTGACTATTGCTACTTTTCCTTTCATTTGGATTCCTGATTTAAATAAGATTGTTAGTTATTTTATAGATTACTGGAAATAAAATCTTAATTTTGATGACTGATTTTCAGTATTAGATTTAATACAGCATAAACAATTACTCATAAATGTATTAAGATACTTCTAATTTAGTGTAGTTTTTTTAGAGGAGACAACAATGGTTTTTAATGACATGAGAGATTACATCCAGCACTTAAGAGATCGAGAGCAGCTGATAGATGTGAATACTGAATTGAATGTGGCTAGGGAAACTACTGAACTGCAGCCATTGATGAGACATTTGCATAATATTAATGGCCCAGCACTTATGCTAAATAATTTGTCTGGGTATAATACTAATGATATCCCTGTTTTATTTAACCCCTATGGTACGAGAGAAAGAACTTCTATGATTCTGGGGGAAGAGGGTGCGTTTGACGGGAAAGTTAAACATGCGAGCGTTCTGACTAATCCGTCCAGTTGGCTTAAACCAAATTGTATTGATTCATCATCAGCTTCCTGTAAAGATGTTAAAATTGAGAAAAAAGACATCGATATTGGTAAGCAAATCCCTCATGTATGGTTTGGGAAAGAAGGACCTTCTTATATTACCAATGCCATCGTCATTACTAAAGATCCAGAAACTGGTATCCCAAATACAGGATGTTACCGATTAACACAATTGTGGAATGCATCGCATCCAAATGGTGAAGTTTATTCTGAAGAAGAGCAGAGACAATGCCTTTCTATTTTTGCTTTCTGGAACCCACCTGGAAACCATATCGGCTTACATTGGGCTAAAGCGCAAGAAATGAATAAACCACTAGAGGTTGCTATAGCTTGCGTTGTCGATCCTGTCATACAATTGGCCAGTGCCACTGGCATACCTTTCGGCTTAGATGAAATGGATTTTGCAGGTGGTTTGAGAGGCAAACCTGTTGATGTTGTTAAATGTGAAACTGTTGATATTGAAGTCCCAGCCACTGCAGAATGGGTTCTTGAGGGTAAATTTCTTCCCAATAGAGATGTTACAATAGGTCCTCATTCCAATCCTGTTGGTTATTATGATGATGCTCAGTTATTTCCTTTGATTGAATTGGATTGCATTACACACAGAAAGGATCCTATATGGTATGCCACAATGGAAATGGAACCTCCATTTGATCATAATTACATGGCTTGCCTTCCCATGGAAGGAGAACTATTGAGTGATTTACAATCTAAGATACCAGAAGTTAAAGATGTTGTTGTTACTCCAAATCTTAGTTATTTTATACAACTGTCTGTGGATGGGCCTCAAAAACCTCATCCAGAATTTGGTAAGCATGTGCTCCATGCTGTCTGGGGAGCTAGCGGTAGATGGGGTAGAACAGCAAAAGTGATAGTTGTTGTTGGCCCTGACGTTAATCCCTATGATCTATCAGAAATTGAATGGGCTATTCAGACAAGAGTTCAACCAATTACTGATACTATAATGAATAAATCAGGACAAGCATTCTTGATGGATCCATCGGCACCAAAGGATCCAGGCCATGGAATTGCACTTCAGTCTGAGCAGATTGGTATCGATGCTACGATAAAAGTTTTTGAGCGTTTTACCTCTTACCCAGAGTACAGTAATGCAAAACCTGAGGATGTTGCTCTTATTGCAGAGAAGTTAAAAGATATTTTTTAGTACTGCATTTAATTGCAGTTAAAAATGAAAAAAAGGCCCAATATTTGGGCCTTTTTAATTAAAAAATCTTTATTTTTTACATAAAGAAACCATGACCAGCACCAACCATACTCATTAACATGGGTATTGATAGCATAGTGTTAGTTCTTGAAGCTAGAAATGCTATTCTAGCACCTTTGGCTTTTTCCTCTGGCGTTGCTTCAACAATACCAAGAACTTTCTTTTGATTAGGCCAAATGAGAATCCACACATTAAATAACATAATAGTTCCCATCCAAGCACCTATACCAATCGTAGTAGCATAAGGATTACCGGTTCTCATACCCAATTCAAAGGCATCTCCTAAGTTACCATTATGTAATAAGAAAGCCGCACCTGAAATCCAGGTTAATAGAGCTGCCCAACGGAACCATAGCAATGCTCTTGGGGCTACATATTTTGATATTGCCGCTGGACCTGGTCCACCTTCATCTGCATTTGCTTCAGCTACAGATGGAACTTGAACAAAATTAAAATAGTAAAGCAACCCTATCCAAGCAACACCAGCTAAAACATGGATCCAAATGATTAATGAATTTGCAGCATTAGCACCTGAAAGATCAGTTCCTTGTGCTATCAAAACAGCAATGACAACTCCTGAAATAATTGTCCCTGTTATTTTATCTAATAGTTTCATTTTCATATAATTACCCCTAAAATTTTTAAATTAAAAGAAAATTATACCAATTTTTAGAAATAGATGAATAAATAGAAAAATAATCTATTTTTAAAAATAATAAACATTTCTTTGCAGTAAGAATTTATAATAGTTTTTAGTAATCTGTATTAGGAGAAATAATGGATATAAATGAAAGAATTAAAACTCAATTAAGCGAGTTCCCTTTATTGTTATATATGAAAGGTACACCTGATTTTCCTCAGTGTGGATTCTCAGCGAAAGTATGTGGAATACTGAAAGCTTCTGAAAAACGATTTGCGTTTGTTAATATTTTAGAGGATCCAGAAATCAGAGATGGATTAAAAACGTATTCAAATTGGCCAACTTTTCCACAACTATACATTAACGGTGAGCTTGTGGGTGGGTGCGATATTATTGAACAAATGTTTGATAATGGTGAATTAAAAACACTACTTGATAATTTAGAATAGAATACTTAAATAATCCTTAGAGGAGAATTTATATTCCTAGTAAAAACAAAATTCTTGTTCCAGATTTGGGAGATTTCGATGATGTAGAAATCATTGATGTCTTTATTGCAGAGGGTGATTATGTCAGTGTTGATGACCCATTAATCACTTTAGAAACAGAAAAAGCAGCAATGGATATTCCTTCTCCATTTTCAGGAAAAGTCGCTAGTCTTTTTGTTAAAACAGGAACAAATATTAGTGAAGGAGATGATATTTGTGAATTAATCACAGATGACAATGATGCTAATGAAGGCTCAAAAGAAAAAATAAGTGAATATACAGAGACTAATAAAAAAGACGATACTCAACAAACAGCGACCCAAAAAGAAATCATTGAACAGCCAATCGTATCTGAATCTAGCATAGATAATAAAGTCATTAATAAATCCTTCTCAGGCGTGCATGCCAGTCCTTCCGTTAGAAAATTAGCAAGAGAATTAGGCGTAGATCTAACCTTGATTCAAGGAACAGGCATGAAAAAAAGAATTCTCCCGGAAGATTTGAAATCACATGTGAAAGCTATATTGACAGGAGATAAAAAAAATACATCCAATGCTCTACCCAATGTTCCTATTATTGATTTTTCAGTTTTTGGTGAAATAGAAACCGTATCTCTCAGTCGAATTAAAAAAATATCAGGCCCCCGTTTGCAAGCCAGTTGGATTAATATACCCCATGTAACACAACACGATGAAGCTGATATCAACGAATTGGAAAAAATAAGAATTGATATGAACAAAAGTGCAAAGGAGGGCAGTATAAAATTATCTATTTTGCCTTTTATTGTTAAAGCTATCACTAATGCTTTATCAAGGTTTCCAGATTTTAATTCATCGCTCAGCTCTGATGGAAAAAAGCTCATTAAAAAGAAATATATTAATATAGGATTTGCTGCAAATAC
>JABHDX010000154.1 GCA_018672815.1 Gammaproteobacteria bacterium
AAATATCGGCATAAATTGCTCGAGCTTCTGTGACATTGGTTAAATCTCTCATAAATGTTCCAGCCACTGCTCCACCAAAAAGGAATAAAGCATCGCCAAAAAGAACAGCATTATCATCATCATAATATGATGCGCCTACAGCCCATTGGATTCCTGGATAATTGGCTCCATCGACTTCACCTGTAAAATTAACCTCAAGACTGGTTTGCTTATGATTGCTAAGATTTGGAATGGAGTAAGCAGGAACAGGTTGGTCGGAATAATCATTATTGAAACTATGATCCAAATCACGATCAGCAGCAATGATTTCCATTTGGAAATTATCAAAATCCATTGTTGCTTTTACACTCAAGGCCATTAATTCAGTACTGGCCCAAGTATTTTCCAATCCACTCTCAACTACAAATAAATCATCTCCACAACAAGCACTCAGTTTATTAGAGCCTTGGGCTCCTCCAGTATCATCTTGAGAGTACTCTGCTGAGAATAAAATCTCTGTGCGATCACTAGGAAGATATATTAGTTGTGCTCTGGCACCTCTGGCATCTCTTTTCCACTGGTCTTTATTCAAGGTGACATTCTGTAGAAATCCATCTTCTTGATCAATATAAAAAGTAGTTACCTTAGCAAAGAGATTATCGGTTAATGGAAAATTAAGTTTTCCAGAAGCCTCTATTGTGTTGTATTCACCGTATGCAATATCAAACCAGCCTTCTGTTTCCTCAGTAGGCTTCTTGGTGATAATACGAACTGCACCACCCGTTGTACTTCTTCCATACAAAGTACCTTGTGGTCCTTTTAGAACTTCAACGCTCTCAATATCATACAATCTTGAATTGTTAGCAATTTGTCTTGATAAAAAGACGCCATCAACAAAAGTTCCTACTGCCGGATCAAGAGTTGATACGGATTCATCTTGTCCTATACCTCTTATGAAATATGCTGCTGCTTGTGGTAGACCCACATTAGTAACACCAACCATACCCGGTACATTTCTCACTAAGTCGATTGTATTTGTAACTGCGAGACGTTCTATATCATCGGATGAAAAGACTTGAATAGAAATTGGTACTTCCTGCAAAGATTCAGATCTTTTTTGGGCTGTAACAACAATCTCCTCTAGTCCACCCTCATTTTGAGCGTATACATTAGATGTTAAAATTAGTGTTGTAATGAAAATTGAAAATATTGAATATTTGATATTTTTCTTCATTTCTAAGTTCCCCTTTTATTAGGTTTAAGTTGTGTAAGTAGTTAAATTCTACATCAGAAAGGATAAATTGTATAAAACTAAAACACTCAATCAGAAATAAGTTCTATTAGTTCATTACCCAATCCTCGCTTAATTAGACATTGAGACTGCTCTAGATTGGGTAATTGAGTGTTATAACCATTAAAAATTTTTTTCTTGTCATATAACTTAAAAGACACTATTGATATACCAGGTGATAAATAGCCCTTCATAGTGGATCTTTTTGAAGCTTCTTTTGGCATTTCATCCAATTCAATCAAGCATTGATCTTTGATTGCAATTGCAGCAGCATTATATTTTGTTTCCTCAGGTAAATTAAATGCCTTTGATATGGAGCGAATTCTAGACTCCATAATTGGTGATTTTCTTAAATTGAATTCTCTTGCATAATATTCCTGCATAGAATCTATTGACTTGCCTGCTAATATTACAATGAATGTCTGATCAACAGAGCATCTGGGAGTGGGACTATCGAATTCTTTAATCTTTCTCTTAAATTGAGTGAGGTATAGTATTTCTTGGGCAGGGCCTATCACTTGCATTGCTCTTATATCACTTGTGAATGATAGATCTGCTGGCGATCCAATAATCTCAAATGAAGATTCTTGAATAATTTCTTCCAATGCATCGACATCTTCTACAATTACTTCAGCAGCATTCCAACCATAGGTTGTAAATGGAATATAATTCGATTGCTTTGGTTGCAGTATAAAACGAAATGAAAAATCATCTGACTTTTCTGGCTGCATAATTATATATGGAGCATCAATTAATTTTTCAGCTCCCCAGTTATGAGCTTCATCATGAGAAATAAAACCCGATTTTACAGAACGATACCCCAAATATTTAGCATAAGTGTGCTCCATAATATCTAGATCAGATGCTCCAACCGTGATCGCTAATATTCTTCCTATATCCATTTTAAATCTCATTTCTAAAAAATAGAGAATATCACAATATTTGTATACACTTGCATATCAAATATTAAATCTTTTAAAGGAGAGTTTTTGTGAAAAAAGTTTCACTACTTGAAGTAGGACCCAGAGACGGCTTGCAAAGTGAGCCAACAATACTTTCAACTGATGTTAAAAGAGATTTTATAATTAAAACAATGGATGCTGGGATTAAGCAAATTGAAGTCACCAGCTTTGTACATCCAAAAAAAGTACCTCAAATGGCTGATGCTGAAAAATTAGTAGAAAGCCTCCCGGAACGTGATGATGTTTCCTATATTGGTTTAATTATGAATCAACGAGGTTTTGAAAGAGCTAGAGATTGCGGAATTGATGAAGTAGGTATGGTTATAGTAAGTACTGATACCTATAACATGAAAAATCAAAATGTAGTCACTCAAGAATCCATTGATAACTGGCTTAGAATTGCATCGGATGCAAAATCAGCAGGTATTAGAACCAATGTCATTATTGCATGCTCATTTGGTTGCCCTTATGAAGGAGAGGTTGATCCTGAAATGATTGCGTCAATTGCAGAAAAAGTACTTCAAGGTGAGCCAAATATCTTAGGATTAGCAGATTCAGTTGGTGTTGCTGTTCCTAACCAAGTAAAGAAAACATTTTCATTAATTAAAGAGCTAGCACCAACAATACCTCTAAGAACACATTTGCATAATACTAGAAACACAGGTCTAGCTAATGCAGCAGCAGCTATTGAAGCTGGTGTCAGCATAATTGATGCTTCAACAGGCGGTATAGGTGGCTGTCCTTTTGCACCTAAAGCAACAGGTAATATCCCCATGGATGACTTGCTTTATATGCTAGATAGATCTGGTATTAAGTCAGGTGTAGACTTGAAAAAAATTGTTCAGACCTCAGAATGGTTGGAAAATAAATTAGAACATTCGGTACCGGCTATGGTGCCTAAGGCTGGAATTTTTCCAGAAAATGCTGAAATAAATTTTCAATAAAAGTATCATTATTGTTCTGAACTTGAAGATGAGATTAAATTTGTTTCAGAAAGAGTTAAAAACCAATAGAGAAAAAAATTCTTTAGAGCGAATAAATAAAATTTAGGAGAAAAAATGAGCTATCGACTAGGTGTTGATGTAGGAGGAACTTTCACTGACCTTCTTTTAGTCAACGAAAAAACAGGAGAACTACACACAGCCAAAGTTCCGAGTACACCTGATGATTCTTCAAGAGGTGTCTTCAATGGAATTCATAGAGTTTGCAAAAATGCAGATATTCAACCTGGTGAAATTACTTCAGTAATGCATGGAACGACAGTTGCAACCAATACTATATTGACTGGCACTGGCGCTAAAGTTGGCTTAATTACAACAAAAGGTTACCGACAAGTACTTCAGATTGCAAGATCCTTTGTGCCAGGTGGCTTAGGTGGTTGGGTAATTTACAATAAGAGTGATCCAATAGCACCGTTAGCCTTAACTATTGAAGCTGATGAAAGAATGTCATCAAAAGGAGAAGTTATATCAAGTTTAAAAGTAGGGAAACTTGCTAAGGATATTAAAGAATTATCTAAAAAAGGAATCGAGGCGGTTACAGTTTCATTAATCAACTCTTTTGCAAATGATAAGCATGAAAAAGAAATTAGAGCACAAATAAAAAAGAAAAAGTTGCTGCCTAAAATTCCTGTATCTCTATCATCAGAAGTAGTTCCAGAAATGCAAGAATACGAAAGAACGATTACGACAGTAGCTAACTCATATGTCAGACCAAAAGTAGCTGAATATGTCAAAAACCTTCAAAACGGTTTGAAGAAAATGAGAAAGGACATCAAACTTCAAATTCTTCGTTCAGATGGAGGATTGGCATCAGCAAAAGCATCTTCAGATTCCCCTGTTAGTTTGCTAATGAGTGGTCCAGCAGGCGGTGTCTCGGGTGCTATATGGATAGCAAAACAAGCAGGTTATGAGAATCTTCTGACTTTTGATATGGGTGGAACATCTACTGATGTATCACTAGTAAAAGATGGTAAAGCAGAGCAAAGTAGAGAAACATCAGTGGGTGATGTTACTGTTCGCGCCTCATCTGTCGATGTTAGAACAGTGGGAGCAGGTGGAGGCTCGATCGCTCATGTACCTGAATTGACGGGTGCGCTAAGAGTAGGGCCACAAAGTGCAGGAGCAGAACCTGGTCCAGCAGCGTACAATAAAGGTGGAACTGAACCAACTGTAACGGATGCAAATGTAGTATTAGGCTATATGCCATCAGGTGTAGAATTGGGTGGAGACTCAGAATGGAAGATTAGAAAAGATCTAGCTCAAGAATCAGTAAAATCTGTAGCAAAAGCTTTAGGATTATCTATTAATAAGGCAGCTGCGGGAATTATAGATATTGTTAATGAGAATATGTATGGTGCACTCCGTTTGGTCTCTGTTGAGAAAGGATATGATCCTCGAGAATTTGCTTTAATAGGTTTTGGAGGAGCAGGCCCATTACATGCTAACGCTTTAGGTAAGCTCATTAATTCATGGCCAGTAATTATACCTCCAGGCCCAGGTGTATTATGTGCTTATGGGGATGTGACAACTAATATTCAAGATGAATCATCAATGTCATTTATAAGAAAATTTAAAGACACTACTAAAGAAGAAGTCGTGAATATTTTCACTAATCTAGAAAAGAAAGCATCTAAGTCATTAGATGCAGAGAACTCTCCTAAGAAAAATCGAACTACATCTTTTCAAGTTGATATCAGATATCACGGTCAAGGTCTAACTATCACAGTTGACTTTGATCTATCTGATCTTAAAAAGAAAGGACTTAATGCAATTGGTGATAAGTTTGATGAACAACATGAACAACTTTTTACATTTTCTTTGGACGCTGAAAAAGAATTAGTAAATCTTAGAGCTGTAGTGAAAGACAAAGCCTTGAGCATAAAAGCACCATCAGTTGGTAGAGGTTCAAAAGAACCTACTAAGAAATCAATCATTGATGATAATGCAACTGTTTTTATGGAAGGTAAAAATCAAATAGCCAAAATTTACAGACGTTCACTATTAAAACAAGGCAATGTTGTAAAAGGTCCGGCAATTGTGACTGAGATGGACTCAACGACACTAATTTTATCAGGCCATAATGGTCAAATTGATAAATTTGGCAACATTCTAATTAATCCAGACGCTTAAGGGAGCATGAAATGACAGCAAAATTAATTCAAACAAATAATAAACCATTTAAAAAAGTTAAAATTGATCCTATTACACTTGATGTGATAGAAAATGCTATGTTCTCAGCTAGATGGGAAATGGATGCAGTATTATTTAGAACTGCTATGTCACCAGGAATAAGAGAACAAGGTGATGAATTTCCAATGATTGCAAACCTAGAAGGAAAAATGGTTGTAGGACAATTTGGTAGCTTCATTCATGGCTTTAAAGAAGCTTTCGAAGGTACTATCGAAGAAGGAGATATGTTCCTCACTAGTGATCCTTATTCTTGTAATGGTGCAGTAAGTCATAATAATGATTGGCTGCTTCTTAGACCTATTTTCAAAGATGGAAGACTGATCAGTTATGCAGCTATGTTTGGCCATATGACTGATGTGGGTGGAAAAGTACCAGGAAGCTTGCCAACAGATGCAACCGAAATTTTTGAAGAAGGGATTAGAATTCCACCGACAAAAATTTTCAAAAAAGATGTTCTTCAAGAAGATATGCTTGAGCTAATTTTACATAACTGTAGATTGCCTCAATGGAATAGAAGTGATTTTAATGCGATTGTAGCATCCATCAGAACAGCAGAAAAAAGAGTTATTGAGGCTGCTGAGCGATTTGGTGACAACGTCTACTATTCAGCATTAGAAGAACTTTTGGATCGAAATAAAAAGGCTATGGCAAAGTTAATCAAAACGACTGTGCCTACAGAAAAACAATATTTTGAAGACTATATTTGTGATGATGGTCTAGAAATGGGTCCTTATAAAATTAAATGCGCCATGTGGAGAAAAGGCGATAAAGTTATTTTTGATTTTGAAGGCACGGACCCACAATCAACTAGTTCAATTAACTTCTTCTTAAACGAAGAAATGTTCAAAATGTTTTGTGGTGTTTATATGATAATGGTGTTTGATCCTGCAATTATGTTTAATGATGGTTTCTATGATCTGATGGAAGTTAGAATTCCAGATGGAAGCATATTAAAACCAAAATATCCTGCAGCTCTTTCATGTAGAACTCATGCATTGGGACGAATATTTGATGTCTTAGGCGGATTACTAGGACAGGGTGCTCCAGATTTTCTCTGTGCAGCAGGTTTTTCAGACAGTCCGCATTTAATGTATTCTGGTTATGATAAACATGGTGAATGGTATCAGCTCTATATGATTGGTTTTGGAGGTGTTCCTGGAAAACCAATGGGAGATGGTCCTGATGGTCACTCTCTATGGCCCAGCTTCACGAATGTTCCTAATGAATTCCTTGAAAGTTATTTCCCCTTAGTAATAGAGGAATACTATACCGTTCCTGATTCAGGAGGCGCTGGATTCCATCGTGGTGGAAATGCCCTAGCAACTACTTATAAGTTTCTAGAACCAGGTAATGTATCCATTCATGATGATAGATGGCTCACATACCCTTGGGGAGTTAACGGTGGTCACCCAGGTGCTCGAAGCACTAAAACGTTGGTAAGAAAAAATGGTGATACTGAAATCCTTCCCTCTAAGTGTGACCGATTACAAGTCTATGAAGGCGATACACTTTACCATGTCACCTGGGGTGGTGGAGGATGGGGAGATCCTTTCACAAGACCAGCTGAAAGAGTTGCCTTTGATGTGGAAGCGGGATTACTCACAAGAGAAGGTGCTAAGAAGAATTATGGTGTCATTGTAAAGTCAGATTATTCTGTCAGCAAAGCAGCCACAACCAAACTACGAGAAAAGCTGTCTAAAGAAAGAGGCAAAACTAAGTTGTTTGATAAAGGCTTTGAAAGCATAGCTGAACTGAAGAAACGCTGTAAGGAAGAAACAGGCTTGGATGCTCCAAGTGACCCAGTATTTCAAACTTGGGTAAAAGCCGCTTCCTAATATAAGGGCAAAGTATTAAAAGGCATAGCTCTAAGAGCTATGCCTTTTTTTCATGAATATGAATATCAGTCTGTGGATATGGAATAGAAATTCCTTCTCTATCGAATGTATTCTTTATTTCTTCTAATAAGGAATACTTTACAGGAAGATATTCTGAAGAATTAACCCAAGGCCTAACAATAAAGTTTACACTGCTGTCAGCTAACTCAGAAACAGCTATTTGAGGTTTTGGCTCAGGTAATATTCGCTTTTCATTATCCAATATAGTTTTGAGAACTTCCTTTACCTTTTTCAAATCATCCTCATAACTACAACTTGCAATAATATCTATCCGTCGAGTTGATTGTCCTGAATAATTTGTAATACTTCCATCCATTATTGAACCATTGGGAACAACAATAGACTTATTATCTGGTGTTCTCAAAACCGTGGAGAAAATTTGTATATCTTTAACTGTGCCAGCATTTGATCCGGCCTCTATATAATCTCCTACTTTATAAGGCCTAAAGATAACTATAAGAATGCCAGCTGCAAAATTAGACAAAGAACCTTGTAAAGCTAAGCCGATTGCTAATCCAGCTGCACCTAATAGGGCAATAATTGAGGTGGTTTCTACACCTAATTGATTGATAGCAGCAATAAATATAATTACTGAAAAAATAGTATTCAGTAAATTAGCTATAAAAATTCTAACAGTTTCTTCGGTTTTAGATTTTTCGAGAGCTACTTTAATAACCTTAAGTAATATTTTAACTAATTGCCTACCAACGATAATTACAATTAATGCTGTTAATAGTTTAAGTCCAAAATTACCAGCAATATCTATTGCATAGCTCATTATTTCTTGAGGAAGTTCTTTGCTCATATGCCTTTCCACTTTTATAAAATTATGATCTGTATACTATCATTTAAGAAATATGAAATAGAATAAAATTATAATCATTTTTTAAATATGTAAACAAATTTAGTAAAGTATTAGTATTGAAATTAGGAGATTAGAATCATGCAAGCCCCAATTAATAGAAGTTTTTTCGCTATAATCACAGTTCTATTACTAACGTCTGTTTTTTTAATTAGCCCAGCACAACTCCCAGTCATTATATTTAAAGCAAGCTTGGTAACGCTTGCAGCTATTCTTGGTTATTGGATTGATTATCTTTTATTCCCTCATATGCGGCCTGGTATCAATGATGGAAAAGACCAAGAACCAATAATAAGATCATCTATTGCCATTCGAAGAGCATTAATTATACTTGCAACAATTCTTGGTATGTCACTTGCTTTATGAAAAAAATCATCTTCATGATTATTTTTATACTAGTACCCATAACAATAGCAACACCCGAACCAAGAAAAAGCCTCAAATATAAAAGAGATTTAATTCGTTACTCAAGAATTACCTGGGGTATGAATGCGCCAGTTGCATTGTTTGCTTCGCAAATACAGCAAGAAAGCTCCTGGGATTACCTTGCAAAGAGTCCTTATGCTGATGGTTTAACACAGTTCACACCGTCAACTGCAAGTTGGCTGAAAGAAATTTATCCTGAACTCTCCAATGGTAATGTTTACAACCCAATATGGGCAATACATGCAATGCTACTCTATGATCAATGGCTTGATAAAGAAATTAAAGCGAAAGATGAATGCAATCAATGGGCAATGATACTTAGTTCATATAATGGGGGATTAACTTGGTTAAAAAAAGATATATCACTAACATCGTCAATGGGTAAAAATCCAAAGATATGGTGGGACAATGTAGAGCATTATAGCTCAAGAGCTAATTGGGCAATGAAGGAGAATAGAAGTTATTCAAAAAAAATACTACTTAATCATCAACCCATTTACTCCAGTTGGGGGAGGGCAGTAACTTGCTAGAGAAAAAATTATCTTGCTTTTGAATGATACTCAGGATTTGGTTGTAGATTCAGTGCAGTCGCCATTCTATTGCTCATATTATAAAACGAAGCAACCGCTGCTATATCCCAAATATCTTTATCAGAAAAACCATTCTGACGAAGTATTTCTCTATCAGCTTCCTCAATAGAGTCAGGAGAATCACTTAATTTCCATGAAAAATCCAACATGGCTTTTTGCCTACAATCAAGGTCAGCGGCTTTATAATTAGAAACTAGTAATTCTCCTAGTATCGGATCTTTTGACATATGTCTAACTGCTGCTCCATGAGAGACTATGCAATAATGGCATCGATTATAAGAAGAAACAACAACAGCTATCATTTCCCGTTCAAGTTTTGTGAGCCCTGAATCACTCAACATTAGATTGTTATAAAATCCCATAAAATGATCTAATTTCTCTTCATCGAAACTATAAGCCAATAAAACATTCGGAACAAAACCAAGCTTATCTTCACATTCTTTAAAGTACTCTTGTGTTTCTTGTTTTAGTTGATCTGTTTTAATGGTTTTATTCATTTCAAGCGCTGAAATATAATCAGAATTTGACATACTTTTTCCTCATAGTTAATTTTATAAATAAATACCTATTCTGCTATTATGATCTTATTTTAAAATTGTTAAAAGGAGAAATATATGTCGACTGTTTTCGTTACTGGAGCAAATAGAGGCTTGGGTTATGAACATGTTAAACAATATGCTAATAAGGGTTGGAAAGTAATTGCGTGTGCAAGAAATCCAGAAAAAGCGGATGAATTACAAGATCTCAAAAAACAATATGGAGATAAATTCGTCATTGAGCAACTTGATGTCACTGACCATGATTCCATAGATAAACTTGCTAAACATTATAGAAAAGAAGCTATTGATATCCTAATTAACAATGCAGGAATACTGGGTCCTGAGGGTATGCCCGGAGCAATGGAATATCAGAAAATTGACAATATGGATTATAAAATATGGCGAAATATCATTGAAGTGAATTTACTGTCGCCTTTCAAAGTTGCTACAGCATTTCATGATCATATAGCTATAAGTGAAAAAAAAATCTTAGTAATGATGTCCAGTGATCTAGGTTCTGTTTCACAGAATAATTTTGGTGGTCTTTATTCTTATAGAGCTAGTAAATCAGGACTTAATATAATTGCTAAAGGGATGGCAAGTGATTGGAAGGATATCATTACAATCGCATTAGCTCCCGGTTGGTGTAAAACCTATCTAGGTGGTGATACAGCTGAGGTAGATGCAAATGATAGTGTACAAAAACAACAAACAATGTTTGAAGCATTAACCACCGATAATAGTGGTATGTTTCTTGATCGTTTTGGTCAAGAAGTTGCTTGGTAAACCTAAAATATAACTGTGGTTGCCTTTGTCTTTAAATAAGCTTCGAGACCTTCTGCTCCAAACTCTCTTCCCCAACCAGATTGTTTATTACCACCAAAAGGAATGGCAGGATCAACAGCAGCATGGCAATTAATACTGACTTGACCAGCATCAATAAGCATAGCCATCTTGTGAGCAATTGAAATATCTTGTGACCAGACACTGCCTGATAAACCATAAGGCGTATCATTGGCTTCAGATGCAATTTGTTCTAAATCTTGATGAGTAAAGGATTGTGCACATAAAACAGGCCCAAATATTTCCTCCTTAGCAATCCTCATCTCTCCATCTACATTAGAGAAAATTGTTGGTTGGACAAAATGCCCTTGATCGCTAAAAGAATCCCCGCCTGTTAATAACTCAGCACCTTCTTCACGACCTAAGTCTATATAAGACATCACTCTTTCTTTTTGTGTTTTAGAAATCAGTGGACCAAAATCATTACCAGAAATAAGCCCATGTCCAACGGTGAATGCTTCAGCTATTTCTTTAACCCCGTTGAGCACAACTTGATAAATATCCTCATGAACAAACAACCTAGTACCAGCCATACAGTTTTGACCCTGAAGAAAAAAACAGGCTCGTGCTGCTCCTGGTATGGCTTTTTCTAAATCGGCATCTGGAAAAATCACCATAGGATTTTTACCTCCAAGTTCAAGCGTCACTTTTTTCAGATTTCCAATAGAGGCTTCAACAATTTTCTTACCAACCTCAGTGGACCCAGTGAATGTTATTTTATCCACATCGGGATGCTCTGATAATGCTTGACCAGCTGTTTCTCCATAACCTGTGACAATATTCACAACGCCTTTAGGAATTCCAGATTTTTGTATCAAATGTCCTAAAAATAAAGCTGATACTGGTGTTAATTCTGCTGGCTTCAAGACAACTGTACAACCCGCAGCTAAAGCAGGGCCCAATTTAAGTATTGCAAATATCAGTGGAGAGTTCCAAGGGATAATTGCACCGACAACGCCAATGGGTTCTTTTCTGGTATATGTCAAAGATTCTCCATTAATCGCACCCGCTGGTGAAACTGGAATTGTTTGACCATGGAGTTTATTCGCCCAGCTAGCAAAATATCTTAGTAATGTAGTGCCATGACTTGCTATTGAATATTGAGCTAATTCTAATGGCATACCATTATCAAGCACTTCTATTTCAGACAATACTGAAAAATTAGCCTCTATATCATCTGCCAAACGATCAAGCATTCGAGCACGATCATGTGAAGTTATTTTTGACCACTCTCCAGTCAATGCTTTTCTTGCAGCTGATACAGCTGAATCAATATCTGCTGCATTGCCCGATTCAACTTCTGTTAAAAGCTGTTCATTTGCAGGGTCAAAAACTTTAATCTTTTCATTTGAAGAGGAAGGCATCCATTCGCCGTTAATCAACAATTGATGATTGGATTTCAGAAATTTTTTTACTTCATCGGAAATAGTAATTGTTTGGTTGTTTGTCATAAAGAACCCTTTTTTTAATTCATATGATTTTTTATTAAATCATAGTTTACAATGAAAATATCTCATGATTAAACAAACTTTAAAATTATTAACAACATTTGAAAAATCCATTACATTTTTTGCTTTTTTAGTTTTAGTCACTGTCATGTTTACAGATGTGGCTATGAGAGAAATAACTGGAACTGGACTACATTGGTCCAGACAAGTTGGTGTTTATGCTAATCTTTTTGTTGTTATGTTTGGCTTAGGTGTTGCATCTTCTGAGGGCGCTCATTTACGACCAAAATTTTCTGACAATTGGCTTCCTAAAAAATTCGAACCTGTACTGATTCAACTACAAGAAGGCTTTATGTCTTTTTTTTGTTTATGCTTTGCAATCATTGCCTTTCAAGTTGTTGCAGAAACCTATAGGGATGATGTGCAATCAATTGTTTTAAGAATGGCTATCTGGCCTTTTCAAATGGTCATACCTATTGCATTTTTTATTGCTGCAATAAGACATTCAATCTATGCAATTCATCCTAAATATAGACCTCTTAAAGACACTGAGAAACATGAATAAGCATGACTTAAAACAACCATGAACACAATACTCTTACCCATTATTGTAATCGTCTTATTATTACTAAGACAAAACCTCATAGTAATACTTGGCACAGTTACTGCCTATTCTTACTGGGCTTTTGGTGATGCAGTAATCAGTAATATAGTGGTTGATGCATGGGATGCTGCCAATAAAGATATTCTTTTATCAATTCCTCTTTTTATACTTGCAGGAAATATCATGTCTAAAGGAGGTATGGCCTCAAGACTTATTAATTTAATGACAGCACTAACAGCACCCATTCCTGGTGGTTTAGCTATTGCGACAATACTTTCATGTGCAGCTTTTGCTGCTGTTTCGGGATCCGGTACCGTGACACTATTAGCTATAGGCACACTTATGTATCCTGCTTTAATTAATGCTGGTTATCCAAAAAACTTTGCTTTAGGTGCGCTATGTGCTGCAGGAACCTTGGGTATTGTTGTTCCTCCAAGCATTCCACTTATTCTCTATGGAATAATGACTCAAACCTCAATAGGTGATTTATTTATTGCTGGAATAATGCCAGCACTATTATTAACATTTCTTATGTTGAGTTATGCAATGTTGCAAAATTTTGGACACCGAGAAGGCCAATGGAATTTGAAATATATTCTAATAACTTTAAAGAATGGTATCTGGGCCTTACTTATGCCAATTATTATACTGGGAGGAATTTATACAGGTTATTTTACGGCAACAGAATCAGCTGCTGTTGCTGTTGTTTATTCCATGTTTATTGAAATTTTCATCCATAAAGAAATGAAATTTGATGTTTTATTTAACGTGGTTTCAGACACAACAAAATTATTAGGCTCTTTATTTCCTGTTTTAATGATAGCTCTAAGCTTGAATGTTTTTTTAACATACGAAGAAGTACCCCAAAGCTTAGTAGCTTGGCTTAGTGAAAGAATTGATAACCCTGTTTCTGCTCTCTTAGGTATTAACTTTTTTCTATTATTGATTGGCTGTATCATTGACATAGGTTCAGCAATATTAATTCTAGCACCAATGCTCAATCCAATTGCGGAATCACAAGGTATCGATCCTATCCATTTTGGCATTATCATGGTAATGAACCTAGAGATTGGTTATCTAACTCCACCTCTGGGCCTCAATCTAATTGTTGCCATGGGCGTATTTAAAGAAAGCTTTTGGACTGTTTGTAAAGCAACAATCCCATTTCTTATTATCATGTTAATTGGACTAATACTGGTATCGTTTATTCCTAGAATTGCATTATTTATGGTTCAATAATCTTTTATGTAATAAGATATAGCTAAAATTTACAGTTAATAAAACAACATCAATTATGGAGATCAACATGACAATAAGTGTAGGAGATAGAATTCCTGAAATTAACCTTACAACAATGACTAATGAAGGACCCGTGCCAGTCAGTTTTTCTGATTTATTTCAAAATAAAAGAGTAGCATTATTTGCAGTACCAGGTGCTTTTACACCAACTTGTTCACAAGAACATTTACCAGGATTTGTAAATCTAGCTCAACAATTATCAGATAAAGGTATTGATACAGTTGCTTGTGTCTCTGTAAATGATGTTTTTGTAATGGATGCATGGGGAAAAAATCAAGGTGCAGATGGTAAAGTATTAATGCTTGCTGATGGAAATGGGGAATTTACAGCGGCTCTTGGTTTAGAGTTAGATGCATCAGGTTTTGGAATGGGTACCCGATCGCAACGCTTTTCATTAGTGGCAAATGATGGTGTTGTAGAAATACTTAATGTTGAAGAGGGTGGTTTCGAAGTTAGTAGCTGTGAATACATGCTAGAACAAATTTAATTCCAACTTTACAAATGAATAAAAAAATTGTCTTGAAGAAGACACCTGATGGTATACCTGAAGAAGGTGATTTTGAGGTAAGTGAAAGCCCATTACCAGAATTAAAAAAGAATGAGATACTCACAAAAACCATTCATCTTTCATTGGACCCTTATATCAGAGGGGTTATCACTGGTAAACATATCTATTCTGAAAAAGTAAACATTGGTGACACCATTGTGGGAAGAACTGTGGCAAAAGTTATCGATTCAAAAAATAGCAATATTCAAGTTGGTGAAATAATTATGTGCTCAAATGGGTGGCAAGAATATGGAGTATCAAATGGTGAAGGTATTAGAAAAATAGAACCATCATTAGCACCACTCAGTACCAATCTAGGTATACTGGGTATGCCTGGTTTAACTGCGTATGCTGGCCTACTGGTTTATGGTGAACCAAAACAAAATGATGTAGTTGTAGTCTCAGCAGCCAGTGGACCTGTCGGTTGTATGGTTGGCCAAATTGCACAAATACATGGAGCAAAAGCTATAGGTATTGCTGGCAGTGATGAAAAATGCAAAGTGGTTAAAGAAAAATTTGGCTTTATTGAATGCATTAATTATAAAACAGAGAATTTAAGTGAAAGAATCAAAGAAGTTTGTCCTGATGGCCTGGATATCTACTTTGACAACGTTGGTGGTGAAACTCTCAATATTATGACTAAGAATCTAGCAATGTTTGCAAGAATTGTCTTATGTGGATTTATGACTCAATATAATTTAAATACACCTCCTCCTGGTCCTAACTTAGGTCCGATTGTTGGGTCTAGAGCAAGCATCAAAGGAGTTGTAGTCTATGATCATTATGACAAACAGAAAGAATTTATTACGCTCGCGTCTCAATGGCTTAAAGAAGCTAAAATCAATTATATTGAGGATGAAGTTTTTGGAATTGAAAATGCACCTATGCATTTTTGCTCATTGATGCGTGGAGAAAATTTTGGAAAAACAATTGTTACATTAACTAATTAAATAGGGGATTAATATGTCAGGACAAGATATAGCATTACTTTTACATTTACTTCTCTTTGCCTATTGGTTAGGCGGAGACATTGGTGTCTTCTATTCTAGTGGATTTGCAATTAATTCAAAGTTGTCAAGAGGAGCGAGACAAGCAGCAGGAACTATTATGATGAATCTTGATCTCATACCAAGACTCTGCTTGAGTCTAATGTTAACTGTTGGTGGTATTCTTACTCATTACTATGGGATTGATCATCCATTATGGCAGATGATTGGAATCATACTATTAGGTCCTATCTGGACATTTGCATTGATCTATATACATTTTAATGAAGGCACTGATTTGGTTAAGAAAATGACTAAAATTGATTATTATTTTAGATGGATTATGGTATTTACCCTCATTGCCTCTGTTATGTATGCATTCTTATATACCGATCGCTTGGATGAAAATCCTTGGATAGGAGCTAAATTAATTATTTTTGCTGCATTAATATTTTGTGGAATCATGATTAGAAAATACATTGGTGGCTTTATTACTGGAATTCACAACATTGCCACAGATAATATCAATGAAGCGGATGATATTGCGATGGCAGCAAGTTTGGCTAAAGCAAGAATATTTGTTTTGACAATCTGGTTTCTGCTTCTTGTGGAAGTTTGGATAGGTGTTGCAAAACCAGGTAGCTAAAGAAAAATAAAAAATGACTGTGAGGTCATAGACAAACTTAATTAATGATTAATATTTAAGCCTTGTTCTCATCCTTACTAACTAAAAAGTAGCATAAATAACATAAAATTGTTGAAACCATAACAATAAATGAGATGGGCAAAAAACTACCTGTATACAAAGCACCAGATAAAATACTAAATAAGCCTCCAGTCACCAAACCCAATGCACTAGAGAGTCCTGAACTAGATCCTGCGATTTCTGGTCTATCACTAACTGCTTTTGTCATAGAACTGGGAACTATAAAGCCATGACCAATAAACATAAAAATTAATGGAAAAATTATTGTATATATCGTGACACCAAAAATTGCGATAAGACTAAAAAACATTACTCCAGAGACTAAATTTACTAATACGCCTATTCTCATTACCTTAATTAATCCAAGAGATGCAGAAAGGTTACCACTTAAAAAAGCACTTGAAGCATAAAGAATCGTCATTGAACTCCATATCAAGCCAAAACCAGTTGAATCAATTCCTAGGTTGACTGAAAAAACTGTAGAGCCTACTGCAAGAATTGAAAAGAAGCTTCCAGTAGTAAAACCATACATAAATGTTGAACCAATAAACACTTTTGAACCTAAAAGATACTTATATTTATCATGCCATGGCTCATTAGAAATTATTTTGCTATGCTCAATTTTTCTCGTCTCAGGTAATTTTAACAATACTGATATCAATATAATTACACCGATTATTAAGGTGATAAAAAAAATACCTTTAGGATCTCCATATAGACTTGTTGCAAAGGCACCTGCAACTGGAGCAATCATAGGTGCCATTCCCATAAAAGCCATAACTCTTGATAATGGTTTTGCTGATTCTTCTCCTGACATTGTATCTCTAATCATAGCTCTCGCCATAACTGTACCAACACTGCCGCCAACACCTTGAAGAAATCTATATGAAATTAGAGTATTTAAATTTTCAGTTATTAAACACATGACTGAAGCAATAATGAATAATAAAATACCGCCAATCATAACTGGTCTTCTGCCTATACGATCAGAGAGATACCCTACCAATGGTTGTGCAGTAGCCAAACCAAATAAATATGCTGAAATAATAAACTGAATAGTAGAATAGGGTGCTTGATATTCTTGAGCAAAAAGTTCTAATGTTGGAACTACTATTGCCATTCCAAATGGCGACATAGCAGCAGCGAAACCTAGCAAGAGGCTCGAAGGTTTCAGTGATTTCATTTTTTTAGCCTAACTTAGCTAAAAATTCCGGAATAAATTCAAATAAATCTGCAACTATACCAATATCTGCTATCTCAAAAATAGGCGCATCAGGGTCCTTATTGATTGCAACTATCGTACCTGAATCCTTGATACCAGCTACATGCTGGATAGCACCCGATATTCCAAAAGCAAAATATAGATCTGGTGCAATGATTTTTCCTGTTTGACCAACTTGCATATCATTAGCTACATATCCTGCATCAACAGCTGCTCTCGAGGCTCCAACTGAAGCACCAAGTTTATCTGCCAACTGATATAAGATTTCAAAATTCTCAGCACTGCCTACACCGCGACCACCAGAGATCACTATAGATGCTACTTGCAGATCTGGTCTTTCTGTTTTCTCCGATGAAATGCCTAAGAAACGTGTATGTTTTGGTAAATCGATATTAGGCATATCTAAGCTAGTCAAAGAAGCTTTATTAGATAATCCAACTTCCTTAAAAGAAGCAGGTCTAACGGTAGCCACAATGTTCTGCCCCTCTGGAATTTCAATTGTTTCAATAGCATTACCTGCATAGATTGGCCTTTTAAAAACCCTAGATGATACAACTTCCATAATGTCTGTGATTTGACAAACATCTTTAAGAACTGAAATTCTTGGAGCAAGATCTCTTCCAAAAGTAGTTGAGGGCAATAACAAGCATTCATAATCATGAGAAACTTCGGAGATAATTGGCGCCATGATTGCTGAAATCTGTTGATTAAAAATCTCATTCTTTATAACTAAAACATTTGATACATTATCAATTTGAATACCTTGATTATCTAAATCAGAATTGTTCCCCAATATAAGTAAATCGACTTCACTCGATACCTGGGAAGCACAATTGATTGTTTTTCTTGTTGAAGCAGAAATCAGCCCATCTTCATGTTCTGCTATTACTAATATTTTCATTGAATTACTCATTGATCAAACCTTTATCTTTAAGAGCTGTAAATAAATCATCAACTCCATCAAGCATTATTCCAGATTCTCTAGGGGGTGGTGGAGTTACACTGATTACCTTAAGTGATGGCTCGAGAGACACTCCTAAGTTATTAGGATCAATTACGTCCATAGGCTTCTTTTTAGCCTTCATAATGTCAGGCAATTTAACATATCGTGGCTCATTTAATCTAAGATCAGTTGTGACGATAGCAGGAAGGTCGATTTCTACTGTCTCTAATCCCTGATCGACTTCACGTATAACTTTCAAACAATTGCCATCCACTGTTAAACCTGATGCAAAAGTAGCTTGAGAATATGAGCAAAGTTCAGCAAGCATTTGGCCCGTTTGATTACAGTCATCATCAATTGCTTGTTTACCCAAAAGAATAATACTAGGTTTTTCTTGTTGAACAATCTTATGCAATAATTTAGCAACCTTTAAGGGTTCGATAATTTCATCATGTTCAATCAATATAGCTCGATCGGCTCCCATTGCTAATCCTGTTCTTAATTGCTGCTGACAGTCACTAGGACCAATAGAAACTATAATAACTTCGTTTGCGTCTCCATTTTCCTTTATCCTTAGAGCTTCTTCGAGTGCAATTTCATCAAAAGGATTAATACTCATTTTAACGCCTTCTGTAATTACTCCGCTTTCATCAGGCTTAATCCTAATCTTAACGTTATAATCTACAACTCTTTTAATGCAAACTAGTATTTTTTCCATAGTAGTAATTTCTCTAAACCTATTTATTATTTAATAAGATATATATAATCTCAGACACGTATTCTGACTTATTCGAAAAAAAAATTATACTAAAATTATGAAATATTTAACATGATTGATAATACTAAAAAGCTTGCACTTGGACTTTTCATAACTACTCTAGTCATTCTGAGTTGTTCTACAGAATCAAATATTAACCAGTCTAAATCAATCAATAATGATTTTTCTTCAAACAGCTGCTTTAATCAAAGGAATATTAATAATTATAAAATCCTAGACCGTAGTAATCTTATTGTTTATGAACGTCTAAAATCTAGAGCCTATCATATTAAAATTTCACCAGCCTCTTTAGATGTAGGTGGCATGGATATGATTAGTTTTCAATCAAGAACTGGCAGGATATGCGGCTATGCAGGTGATGAATTAATCATTCCAGATAGTTTCTTTCAAAATCGCTTTTCTATTACTTCTGTTAAGGAGTTAAATGAAGCATCGTTATACAATCTTTTAGTTCGCTTTGGTAAAGCTGATGCTATAGAAAGCATTGAACCTGATAATGAAAGTTCACCAGAAATTACTAGGGACCTAGAAGACAAATAAAAAATAATAAAAATGAGGTATTAAATGAGTAAAAATAATATTTTGCAGATTGATCATGAAACTGTAATGGGAAAAATTATTTACTTAAGTGAAAAAGAAGATCGTAAAGGACAAGAACGAGGAAGAGAATATTTCATAATTAATAAACATGCGGATGGTCATAGAAAAATTGTAGCTCATTGTGAAATAGACGATAGGCCATCTGTAATGAGAGATATTACCTACTCAATTGATGAAAATTGGTTACCTTTGGATTGTTTTGTGAGAATCTCTGTGGGTGATAAATTTATGGGTACAGGTTGGTTTAATTTTGATGGGAATAAAGCTGAATGTGAAGCTCAAACTTCTCTTGAGGGTAGAGTGAGCCAAACAATGAAAGCAAAAGGACCGATGATTAAAACATTTCAAAATCATGCTATTGCTTGTGATGCTTGGCATTTCAGGCTCTTTGATCATTCTAAAAAAGAAAAAACTCAAAACATTGGTGAAATGCTTTTATCCTCTCCAGACCATAGAGGTGCTACAGGCCCTATGCTTTACTCTATAACATCAACCATAGAATATGTTGGAGAAGAAGAGGTTACTGTACAGGCAGGAACTTTTGATGCTTTGCACTTTCGTTTTGTTACAAATCCAGAACTTCCAGAAGAGCATCCACCCTATGATATATGGTGTACCAATGATGGTGATTATCTTTTTCTTAAAGGTGCTGTTGCTGGTTATATGCAAACTTATTATGAGCTAGTAGAATTATCAAGATCATAAGTAGTATAAAAACAACAAATGTTATGTAAAAAATAATACTTTAGTTAAACAATTTATAAAAATCATCCGCTATTTAAGTGTAGTATATTGACAGTAAACTTACATATAACTAAATAAATAGTTTTTATTCTGACTTAAGTGTCAATAACAAATGGGGAAAAAAATGAAAAAATTTATAATTTTCACAACTATTTTGTTTGTCAGCCTGACAGGTGTTTTGTCATCGAATCTAGCTTACTCACAAACTGGAATTGAAGAGATAGTAGTTACAGCAAGAAAAAGAGTTGAAAATCTTTCAGAAATACCGCTTGCTATCACTGTTTTCTCAGCTCGGGATATACAAGAAAGTGGATTCAAAAACCTAGAAGATTTATCGCTTCAAGTTGCCGGATTTCAACACTCAGCACAAGGTGGTCAAGCACCAGGACGAGTAAACTCTCAACTAAGATTTAGAGGTATGAATGTAAATAGTCTTTCAGAAGATCCTTCACTAAATATTGCTACAATGTTTGTAGATGGTATCTATGTTATAGGTGGTTATCATTCCATACCATTAGAAGAAGTTGAACGTGTAGAGGTTATAAAAGGACCTCAGTCAGCTCTTTATGGTAGATCTACTTTTGGTGGAGCCGTTAACTATATTACTAAAGATCCAAGCACAGAAGGAAACCAAGGTCATCTAGATATTTTAGTAGGTGAAGATGGAGAACGAATTGTATACGGTTCATTTGAAGGACCAATCACTGAAGTTCTATCGGCTAGAATTGCTGCTAAGCAATACAAAAGAGATGGAATATTCACAGCGAGTGATGGTGGACAAATGGGTGCTGAAGAAACAGAATCAATTGTTGGTAGTTTAGTTGCTAAGGGCGATACTTGGAAATTGAAAATCAGAGCATTCCATAGTCAAGATAATGATGGAGGACCAGCGGGCGGTTATGTTCTAGGTTATAGAAATGATAGTTGTACAGGTACTACCGCCACTACTAATGATCCAAGTGCACCAACAGTAAATCCAAAGAACTATGTTTGCGGTATGGTTCCAGGACCAGGTTCTGCTATAGATTATTTTGGCGGAACAAATGTTATAGATATGAATGCCATTATGACTGCTAATGCTGCAGCAAAAATGGATGCACTTCCTATAACTGCAAGTTTTGCGAATGGCAATGTTCCATCTTTGCCTTATGGTCAGTATGGAATGGCTAGAGACTCAGATCGTCTCAATATTAATACTTCATTTGATCTTGCGAATGATTCAACATTAGAAGCAAGTTGGGGATTTAATAAAGTTGCTGCAATGTGGGTTAGAGATTTTGATTATACATCAACCTCCAACTCCACTGCCAGAGACCCTTACATTTCCAGAGACAGAACCTTTGATGTTAAATTGATCAGTAATCAAGATAATGATCTTAGGTGGTTAGTCGGAATCAATCGGTATGAGCAAGACTTTATTCATAGAGGGCAAGGCGGTGCAATATTATTAGAATGTGTTAATAGTTTTGGTATGCCTAACAGTGGCTTCTACTTTCCAAATGCAGATGGAACGCCAAATCTATATGCCCCAACAGGTCCTTTGTGGTTTTTAGGTGTTCCAGCTCCGATTGCACCATATGATTTTGATAGTAGAACTTGCAATATTGAATACAAAGGTGGTAATTCAGTAGATACAGGTGCGGGTAATAATTCAGATTCAGTGATATCTCAAGGTATTTATGCATCTGTTGATTATGACTTCTCAGAACAACTTACATTAAGTACAGAAGTGAGATGGCAGAGAGAGCAAATCTCTCAAGTATTTGCTCAATCAGCAACCAATGAGCTCTCATTCGACAATATTTTACCTCGTATTATTGTTAGATATAAAGCAAATGAGAATTCCATGTTCTATGCTAGTTACTCTAAAGGAGTATTACCAGGAAAAGCGAATGATGCTGTTCAAGCAGCCGATGATCGTGAACTTGCTCAGTACAGAGCAACCCAACCAAATGTTCTTAGATTTCTAGATGAAGAAGAGCTAGACAGTTATGAATTAGGCTGGAAAGGTAGTGGTCTTCTGGATGGAAGAGCAACGCTATCAGTAGCACTTTATCAAGCTGACTGGGCTAATCAAAAAGGAAGAAGTACTGCTGTTATTAATGAAACCTGTAGAGCACCTGATTTAGCGGATGCTAATATTGACTGCTCTGTTGTTGGTGAACCTAAGAAACAACTTAACGGAACTCCTCAATATAATGTTCGTAACTTTGCAGTGATGGGTAATTCAGAAATCAATGGAATTGAAATTGAAGGAACCATGCAAGTAACTGAGAAATTCTCTATTGTTGGTACCCTCGGCATAGCAGACTCAGAGTTCAATGATTATGCTTATAACTTTGTTAGTGCATTTGCTGGTTACTCGCAAATGGCTGGCAACACAATGCCAAGATATCCTGAAGATTCAGCTTCAATCAGTGGAACATATAAAGATTCATTGAATAATGGTTGGGATATGTTTGTGAGAGGTGATATCAATTACTTTGGCGAGACTTATGCAGATGAAAGTAACTTAGCTACTTGTGACAGTTATACGCTTGCTAATGCACGTGGTGGCATAGAAAAAGATAATGTTAGATTAGAGCTTTATGTGAATAATCTATTTGACGAAGAAGCTTGGACAGCTTGTGCAAGATGGAGTGATTTTGCTTCACCAAGTTCTTTTGCACTTTTTACCGCCAGTCAAGGCATATCAGTAACACCGCTTAGATCAAGAAATCTAGGCTTAAGAATATCTTATGATTTTTAATCATTAGAGCATTTCTTTTAAAAAACCCCAGTTCTTGAACTGGGGTTTTTTTTATCAACAACTGGATCAAACCTTGATGTTAAAAAGCTTTTTGATAGGATAAATCATCTTCCTAAAATTAAAGATAGGTAAACTACACATGATAGAGAAACTTAAAAACTGGTGGAAATGGGATCCAGAAGCTGAAAAAAATAGTGCTGACAACCCCTTAACTGCATTATCCGATAAACAAAGAAGAAATACTGGGCCTTTACTCGCTTTAGCTTTTGGCTGGGGCTTCTTAGTAACTGGCTTATTTACAGGAAGTCAGTTGGGTAATGGAATACCGTTCTGGCCTGACATTATTCTTACTACTTTTTTTGGTAATCTAGCTAATTTTATCGTTGGAGCAATTGTAGGTTACATTGGTTATAAAACAGCTTGTAATAGTGGCTTACTGTATCGATATGTTTATGGCAATGTTGGTGCTTACATACCAGTACTTTTCATTTCTATTTTAACAATAGGTTGGCAAGGCATTGTTGTTGGTGCTTTTGGTATCACTTGGACATTAGCACTCAATCCAGGTATTGAGGCAGCTGATATTTTTACGTCTCAAACTTTCCTTATAAGCGCTATTCTTGCCGGAATCCTTTATACCATTACAACTTATTTTGGAGTCAAAGGACTAGAGAGAATTAGTATCCCTTCTGTAGCAATACTTGTATTGGTTGGGATATACGCTATATATCTAAACATTATCCAAGCTGGAGGCTTCTCAGGCTTTCAGGCCTTATCAACTGCACTTGCTGCTCAAAATCAAATGACGACTATTGAAGCAATCAATATAGTAATTGGTTCTTGGATTGTTGGTGCAGTTGTAATGCCTGAATACACGAGATTTGCAAAAAAAGGGTGGGTGGCAATAGCTATACCATTTATTGTCTTAATTATTGCTCAATGGTTTCTCCAGATTCTAGGTGCTTTAGGTGGTGTTGTCTCTAGTAATTCACTCTTTTCAGCTTTTTTAGGAATAGATTTAAATATTTTGATGCAACAAGGAATAATTATTGGTTGGATTGGAATTATTGGAATGAGCCTTGCTCTTTGGACCACAGGAGATGCTAACCTCTATCTCCCAGTTATTCAAACATCAAGCATACTTAAGAGACCTAAGAATGTGATGACTGTAATTTGTGGAATTCTTGGAACAATCCTAGGATTAGGCTTATATCAATATTTCTTAGGATTTCTTGGTCTTCTAGCAAGTCTAGTACCTCCATTAATTGGTCCCGTCATTGTTGAATACTATGCTATCAATAAAAACAAATTTCATTCCAGAAGTTTCGAAGGTATAGCCAGTTGGAACCCTTCAGCTTTTATTTCATATATAGCTGGTGCTACAAGTACGTATTATTCACCCAACTTTATTATGCCAGCCATAACAGGTCTCATTACATCCATGATTGTCTACTGGATAGCGAGAAAAATCTTAACAAGATGATCTTTTTTTGAGAATAACTTAGCACTGGTTTATTAAGCCTTAACTATTAACATCCAATAATAGGAAAATATTCATTCATTCAGAGCAGGTACAACTTGTTCGCCGAGAAGCTTTATTGAAGCCGCAGGATTCTCTCTCAATTCGAGTGCTACATCTGTTAAACCTGCAGATTTGAGCTCCAGTAAGTGTTCGATTTTTTGATCCACTTCGCTTATATGACCCGTCAACGTTAAATGGTCTACCAATTTCTCTAGTAAGCTGTCAGGAATTCCATCCACCGATGAAGCATTTAATGAAGGCATTCGATATATTTCAGTTTTATGAGCCTCTATTAGGTCGTATTCCTTATCTGACATAAAGGTCGTTATCACCCATCTTCTAAATAATCCACGATAACCAAGCCATTGCTTTGCTTCATTCATAGCTCTTTGTTTATCATCGTATAATGCCCATGCCATAAAATTATTAAATTTAAAATTATCCTGATTTCTATCAAAACTTTCCAAATGAGTAACAACTTTTCTGACAGTATCTTTAATTAAAATGACAGGTAAATCACTCATCATAATCCCATCAGAGACTTTGGATGCCATCTTCAACATCATGGTTTTGTTAGCAGCAACATAAACTCTAGGTCTTCTTTGGGTTGCCCAAAAAGGATTGTAGTTCTTAACCTGAAAGAGTTCTCCATTAAAATCAAAAGGAGTATCTGGGTTGATAGATTTCAATATATCAACACACTCTTCTACAGCTCTTACTCTTCTTAAAGGTTTTATATTCAACGATTGTAGAGATTCTCCACCGCCCCCAATAACAATATTGGCTCGTCCTTTCGCTAACTCATTTAGGGTCAACAAGCCAGTTGCAATACGAATTGGATGAGTATCAAATGGATTGATAGCAATAGGCCCTAAATTTATCCTACTTGATTGCAATGCTAGGCGTGAAAGATTTGTAAAAGGGTCTCTAGAATCTATATAACTTGCTGTCCAAATAGTATGTATTCCATATTTCTCTGCCAATAATCCTAGCTCACTTATCTTGGATTCACTTAATCTTGAATCGAGTATTAAACCAATACGCATTTTATTAATTGATTTAGATCTTGTTTAATTTTCAATTAACTCTACCCATTCTCCAGCAGGTCCAATAGTAACGCCAACACGTCTTCCATTGTATGGAAAGGCTTTGACTGACGTTGGCTCTTCTCTCCATTCAACCTCTGCATCATCGAGTGAATCTACTAAAAAAGAAACTGCAGCAGTTGAAGGGGGAAGATGATCTTTCGCAAGCTCTCTAGGAACCATTGCAGATGGATACTCATCAAGTTCGATTGCAAAATCTTTTTCAAATGTTGCTAAAGATAGCGGGTAAACGGTATCGTCAGGTAGGTTATTTAAAGTTGAAATAACTCCAATACTCCAATCAGAAGCCTCAGTTACAGGCATTTTTAATTTATCTCTATAAAATATTTGCAACTCTTCCATGGAAGGTCCTCCAACAACCATAATAAAAACTCGATCAACATAAGATTCTGCTCCGCCTAGATTAAACTCACTTCCTTCTGGAATAATCCTAGTTAAGTAAACCATTTCTTTAGAAGGTCCAAGTACTTGCATTGCCCTAGGGGCATCAGGTGTTGGATACAAATCATAAGGCATACCAATAATATCAAACTCAGAGTTTTCTAAATCTATAGCTAATTGATCCGGATCCTGAACTAAAATTTCTGTAGAATTCCATCCATGTGTACCAACTGGTTTGTAATTAGTGGTCTCTTCACACTCTATGAATCTGAGATAAACTTCTTGATTGCTGCTGGGTTGCATTATCAAATAGGAATGGTCCAACATGCCATCTGCATCCCAAATAGTTCCTAACTGTTTATCGATAGTACCTCTATCAACAACCTTATAATCCAAATGATTATTATACGCTTCTTCTGTAATATTTAGATTAGTAACTAACATAGTTACCATAATTATAGATTTCAACATTTAGAACTCCTATTAAATAATTAACATGTCAATTTTTGTAAATATAGAATACTGTATGTCTGATTAAATATAAAAGGAAACTAAACATATGTTTCATTTATTACCAACAGATCCTAATAAATATAGGTGGATTATCTTACCTATATGCTTCCTATTAATAGCAATAACTAATGGACTTACACTTGGAGGTCTTCCTGTTTTTGATGAAAAAATAATGCAATCACTCAAAGAAATATCCGGCGAAGATATTTTAGTCGGTGACCTAAAAATTAAAAGCGGAATTACTTTATGGTCTGCAGGTGTCTTCGGAATTTTCTCAGGAATTATTGCTGATAAATTTGGTGTGAAAAAGCTGATGATTATTGGACTTCTTATTCTATCAGGATGTTTCTGGCAATATGGGAAAGCGGATTCACTAATGGATATGTATATCATCCATGCTTTCATGGGATTAGTTCTATGTGTCTCAGGAATGATAGTTAATGTCATACTGATTTCAAGATGGTTCAGTAATAATCGTGGATTAGCGATCGGAATACTTCTAGCAGGAACTAGTGTTGGTAATGGTACCTTTCCCCAAATAAATACAATTCTATTGTCTATGGGCGATTGGCGAGAAGTCATGTCTTGGCTTAGTATGGTTCCTCTAGCATTAATACCTTTATTATTAATGCTTGTTAAAGATGGCCCTGAAGACCTAGCTGATTCAAAAATTAAAGAAGAAGCATTAAAAAATGATGCTAAACCTTTAACTGGCTTTACTCTTACCCAAGCATTAAAAAATAGGAATTTTTGGTTTCTATCATTGATGGCTTTTTGTACTTTTTATTCAATCTTAGCTATGGCAGATCATGTCTTTCTTCTATTAAGAAATGAAAATTATCCTGCACAAGTTTCTGCTACAGGTGTTTCATTAATCTTTTTTGGTGGTTTTGTTGGTAAGTTTTTCAGTGGTAAATTGGCTGAAATGATAGGAAGAAAAGCAGTACTTCTTTCAGGAGTTGGAATCATGCTCATTGGTTCTATTTTAATAGTGCTTGCAATATTCTACAAAGATCCAATTCTTGTTTGGGGTGGGTTGGCATTATATGGAACAGGGTGGGGTGGCTTATACACACTGATTCAATTATTGACAGCAGATTTATTTGGCTTATTGTCTCTTGGTAAAATAATGGGAGTTATAAACATATTAGATACTCTTGGTGGAGGATTGGGTCCTGTAATGACTGGCTATCTTTATGATCTTACACAAAGCTACCTAGTTCCATTTTCAGTGATCACTTGCTTACTTATTGTAGCTTTTATTTCATCTTCACTTCTACAAATCGATGATAAACAAATAGAAGCCAATCGATAGCATAAAAGAGTGCCCATTAATGAACTAAAATTAAATTCATCTTATCGATGGGTCATTCTTTCAATCTCACTCATGCTGATGATCATTGTTAATGGTATGACCTTTGGTGGCCCAACTGTATTTGATGACATTATTTTAAATACATTAACCAATTCAGATGGCGAATCAATTTCTAGAGGAGAATTAAAGTTTAGAGAAACTATAATGATATGGTCGGCTGCTTGTTTCGGTTTCCTAACTGGTATCTTCGCTGATAAATATGGTGTAAAACCTATAATTACAATCGGCTTGATTGTATTAAGTTATGCTACTTTCTCTTATTCTAAAATTAATTCCCTTAATGATATTTATTTTATTTACCTAAGTTTTGGGCCATGTCTCATTTTTGTAGGATCCTTGGTTAATGTCATATTAATTTCAAGATGGTTCTCCAAGAATAGAGCTCTAGGATTAGGTATTATGGCTGCTGGATCGAGTATTGGATCTGCAGTTTTAACACCTGTATATGCCTGGATGTTAAATTTCATGGAATGGAGAACCATACTGATGTGGAATTCTATAATTCCATTAATGATGATGATTATTGTAATTTTTTTACTTCAAGAAATGCCCAATAAAAAAACAACAAACCCTGGGGAAAACAATATAAATAAAGAAATACTAACTGGTGTTACTTTTACAGAAGCACTAAAAAATAAAAATCTATGGTTTTTAATATTAATGGCTATGTGTATTTTCTATGCAATCATGGGAATGACAACCAATGCATTTTTATTTCTTAAAGATTCAGGATTTAATACACAAGTTGCTTCAATTAGTGCGACGCTACTTTTTTTAGGTAGCTTAATTGGTAAAATTAGTTGTGGCTTCTTTGCCGAAGATTTCGGTAGAAAAAGAGTACTACTTTCATACTTTATATTCCTAATTTTGGGCTCCACTCTACTAACCTTATCGGTATCCAATAATAACTCCTATTTTATTTGGTTTGGACTTGGGTCATTTGGATTAGGATTTGGAGGAATTTATACTTTGAAACAACTACTTTCTGCTGACCTATTTGGGTTAAAATCACTTGGTAAAATAACAGGAATTATAAACTTAACTGATACAATTGGTGCTGGTCTTGGACCTGTTCTAACAGGAATATTTTTTGATCGCACAGGGAGCTATGAATTATCATTCTTAGTGATTTTATTGGTAATTATAATTTCAATGATATTTGCAAGCTTTTTAAAGATTAACGACATAGAAATAGAAAAAAGAAAATTGAGTCAAATTTAAAAATCAGAGGGTATAATTTGTATATGAATCAAGAAAAAGAAAACCTTAGAAATGAGATTTCACTTATTACTGGTGCAACGAGAGGTATTGGGGCAAGTATTGCAGATTTATTTGGAAAACAAGGCAGTACGATTATTGGAACTGCAACATCAAAAGAAGGGGCTGATGAGATCACAAAACGATTGCTAGATTTAAATATTGATGGGTTTGGAATTGTATTAGATGTTTCTAAATCATCACAAATTTCTGAAACTCTTAAAAAACTAAAAAAAGATGAATTAATGCCTTCAATACTAGTTAATAATGCAGGAATCAGTCTTGAAAGCTTAATGATGAGAATAAAAGATGATGATTGGAATAGAGTAATACAAACAAATCTATCATCCGTATTTTATCTAAGCAAAGGAGTAATTCCATCTATGCTTAAGAATAGGTATGGAAAAATAATTAATATTGGTTCGGTAATTGGCAGTATAGGCGCTTTAGGAAATGCACATTATAGTGCTTCTAAATCAGGCTTAATTGGGTTAACAAAATCGTTAGCAAGAGAAGTAGGTTCAAGAGGTATTAATGTTAATGCTATTGCTCCTGGTTATATATCAACGGATATGACTAAAGGCATGAGTGATGAACTGAATAAATCGATGTTAAATGAAATACCTTTAAAGCGATTTGGAAAACCTGAAGATATTGCTAAAGCATCACTATATTTAGCATCTTCAGCAGGTTCATACATTACAGGCCAAACACTTCATGTTAATGGCGGTATGCATATGGTATAAAATTGCATAAAATAACTTGAGAAAAGAAAAAATTACAATAGAATACACACATCATTTATTTAGGGGTATCCAAATGAGCGTTGAAGAAAGAGTAAAAGGCTTAGTTGCAGAGCAACTTAGTGTTGATGCGAGTGAAATTAAAAATGAATCTAGTTTTATTGATGACCTAGGAGCTGATTCACTCGATACTGTTGAGTTGGTTATGGCACTTGAAGAAGAATTTGATATGGAAATATCCGATGAACATGCAGAAAACATACTTACAGTTCAAACAGCGATAGATTACATTAATAAAAACTCTGGTTAAATAATTATAAGTCTCTCCAACTAAAACTGATAATAAAAAAGTTTATAAAAAAAGAATCTACTAAAACAGATTCTTTTTTTTTATGGATCTTATAAACGATTTTTTCTTCTGAATCAGGTTAATTCATGCATAATAATAACCTTAATAATACTCTATAAGCTAATAAAAACATGCCTGGTTTATTTATAACAATTGAAGGAATTGAATGTGTAGGAAAATCTACCAATGCTAAATTTATTTCTGACTACTTAGAAAAGAAAAAAATCAAATCACACATAACAAGGGAACCGGGCGGCACCAAGGTAGCAGAGAAAATAAGGAATATACTGCTTTATGAAAAACAAGAAGTAATCTCTCCAATGGGAGAATTAATGCTGTTATTCGCAGCAAGAGATTCTCACATCAATGAGATTATTAAACCAAAACTTTCGAATGGATTTTGGGTTATATGCGATAGATTCACTGATGCAAGTTTTGCATATCAGGGCCATGGCAGAGGACTTGGTTTTGATGTGGTCAACTCATTCAAAGAACTAGTACAAAAAGATTTTGAACCTGATCTCACACTTCTTCTTGATGCTCCTGTACATGTCATTAAATCCAGAAGAAAACTTAATCCAAATGATCGTTTTGAATCAGAAAAGGATATTTTTTTTAAAAAAATTAGAACTGGTTATTTGGAAATTGCTGAGAATAATAAAGAAAGAATAAAGGTAATAGATGCCTCAAGATCCATTAAGCTTGTTCAGACAGATATTAAACGACATCTTGATAGTCTTATAAAGTCATGCAAATAGAAGACATGAATTGGTTAATGACTTGTTATAATGACTTGTCTGATTCCATCAAAAAACACAATAATTCTCATGCAATACTAATCAGTGGTGAGGCAGGTATTGGTAGAAAAATACTAGCTCAAAAATTTGCTGAGAATTATTTAAATATTACTCAAGACATTACTGATGACTTGATAAATAATGAGATTAAGGAACCGCAACATCCAGATTTTAAATTTATAAAGCCTGAAGACGGAAAAAAAAATATTTCCATTGATCAAATAAGACCTACTAAAGCATTTCTTCAATTAACAAGCCATCAAGGGATTGGTAAAGTTGCAATTATATGTCCTGCTGAATCTATGACCTATGAAGCTATGAATAGCTTGTTAAAAATTCTAGAAGAACCCTCAAATGATACTCTGATTATATTGATAACTGAGTCAATAAAAAAATTACCTCAAACTATTGTAAGTAGATCTCAAATACAAAACTTAAGAAATCCTTCGTTAAAAGAATCAATAAAGTGGCTTAATAAGTATGATGAAAAACCATGGAAAGATATACTCATTACATTTGGTAATCGTCCCATTATAATAGAGAAATTAGGGTTTGAATATTTTGACTCTAGAATTAAACAGGTTAATGAAGATATTGATTTATTGGTTCTCAAAAAATCCAAACCTTCTCAGATAGCAAATACATGGAAATCAGAAGAATTGGATATTTATTTAAGCATTCTTTATAAACTAATATCTAATTTAATTAATCAAAATCTTTTAAATATTAAAGAATCCATGCCAACTAGCTTTAAAAACATACCGCAATCAGACATACATATAGAACAATGTTTTCAATATCTAAATGAAATCGCTACTATGAGGCAATATTTAATAAACGGTAAAGTACTAAATTGGGGTCTACAAATTAGTAATTTACTTGTTCCAATTTATTCGGATATGAAAGGATTAATAAAGAATGGCTAAAAACACTAAAAATATTGATGCACTAATCATTGGTGCAGGGCCCTGTGGCCTCTTCCAAGTGTTTGAGTTGGGACTGTTAGGAATCCACTCTGTTTTAATTGATAGCCTCCCCAATATAGGAGGCCAATGCTCTGAACTTTATCCAGATAAACCAATTTATGATATACCAGGAATACCAGTTTGTAGTGGGCAAGAATTAGTTGATAATTTAATGGAACAAATTAAACCTTTTAACCCTGATATTTTCATAGGAGAAGAAGTCATCTCTGTTAAGAAAACTGGCGATACCTATTTAGTCAAAACAAGCCTTGATCAGACATTTAATACAAAAACTATATTCATAGCAGGGGGCGTAGGATCTTTCCAGCCAAAGAAAATTAAACTTAAAGATATTGAAAAATTCGATGGTCAATGGCTACATTATAAAGTTAATGATAAATCAGATTTTCTAAATAAGGATATTATTATTCTGGGTGGTGGAGATTCTGCTCTTGACTGGGCTATCGAATTTTCATCAAATACTGAACTTCTTGGCTCCAAAGGTTCAGTCACACTTATCCATAGAAGAAATGAATGGAGAGGTGCTATTGCATCAGTCAACAAAGTTAAAGAGTTGGAAAATAATCAGAAAATAAAAATTATTGAAAATGCCATACTTAGAGGATATGAAGTTAATGCAAAAGAACTAAAAAACATTACTTTATCAATAGATGGGAATGAAGAAGTTATTAATGGAAATCAATTGATAGTCTTCTTTGGACTATCCCCCAAATTAGGTCCTATTGCAGAATGGGGTCTTGAAATCAGTAGAAAATCAATTGATGTTAATACTGAAACCTATGAGACTAATCTGAGTGGCATATTTGCAATTGGAGATATTGCAAACTATCCAGGAAAAAAGAAATTAATTCTCAGTGGTTTTCATGAATCCGCATTAGCTGCTTTTGCTGCAAAAGCTATAATAGAGCCAGGAAAAAAAGTACACCTACAATACACAACAACCAGCCCAAAACTTCAACAACGATTAGGGATATCTACTAAATAACTGTAGTATATTAATCTTCTATAGAGGATAAATAATTATGGGTATAGAGATTACAGGATGGGGTAAATGCACACCTCCATCTGTTCTTACAAACAAAGATCTTGAAAGTATTCTTGATACTAATGATGAATGGATTGTTTCTAGAACAGGGGTCAAAGAAAGAAGAATAGCTCATACATCTTTAAGTGATATGGGAACCATTGCAGCTCAACATGCTCTAGCTTCAGCGAATAAGGACCCAAAAGAAATAGATGCTGTGATTATGGCAACTTGCACTCCTGAGTTTATAATTCCAAGTACTGCTTCTAGAATTCAAAAAAATATTGGTAATAACCAAGCAGCAGCTTTTGATCTTAATTCTGCTTGCACAGGATTTGTCTATGGCCTCAGTACTGCTTATGCATTAATTAAAAGCGGTATTATGAAGAACATACTTCTTATTGGCGGAGAAAAAGTTAGTTTCTTTCTCGATTGGAATGAAAGAGATACTGCGGTACTTTTTGGAGATGGTGCTGGTGCTGTAGTCATTGAATCTGTGGAATCTGATTCAAAGATCTACTCATCAAAATTGAGTTGCGATCCCTTTCAAGGTGAGGCATTAATGCTTAATAATTTTGGATCCAGTATGGATTTTTTTGACCCTGCTAGCCATGGTTATTTTTTTGATATCCGTTTTGAAGGACAAGAGATTTTTAAAAATGCCGTAAAGACTATGGCAAAACTTGCTACTGAAACTCTAGAGGAAGCTAATCTAACCATTGATGATATAGACCTATGTATTCCCCATCAAGCCAATCTGAGAATACTAGAAGCCACTGCAAAACGATGTAAATTACCAATGGATAAAGTAATGATTAACCTTGATAAATATGGAAATACATCTGCAGGATCGATACCAATTGCTCTGACTGAAGCAATGGAAGAAAATAAAATAAAACCCAATTCAAAAATTCTTTTCTTAGCATTTGGTGGAGGATTAACCGGTGCTGCTAGCATTATTGATTGGGGATCAAGAGTCAAATCAATTAAAACATCTGATGCTAAACTATCCAAAACTAATAAATCTGCATTAGAACTGATCGAAGAAATAAAAAATTAAATTAAAATTCTTACATGGCTAGTAATGATTTTATAATTATAAGATGGGATCAGGATCATCTTGATTCAAGTTATATATTAGATCAATTGATAATCGATTAATAAACAATAGAATACCTTTATGGAATCATTAGATACAGACATACTAATTATAGGTGGTGGTGTTGCAGGTTCTGCAATGGCCTGTAGCTTAAAAAATAAAGGTTACAAGGTAATCTTAGTTGAAAAGTCTGACAAGCCTCAAGATACAGCCAGAGGAGACCATATACAGCCATCTGTATGTGAGATTCTAGAACGATGGAATATACTGAATGACTTTATTAAAGCTGGGGCTAAAAAAAGAGCAGGTTCTCTTTGGTATGATGAGCATGGAAATTTTCTGATGGATGCTAATGTCTCAAAACTTGATATACCTCATCCTTACTTTCTCTATCTGAATCATGAAAATATAAGTGAAGTTTTCTTGAATTCAGTATCTTCAGATAAAAACTTTCATATCTATAGACCGATACTTCAATGCACTCATATAGAATCTAATGAAAATAGAAGTATATTTAAATTAGTTTTGAAAGATAAAAAAGAATATGAGATATCAACTAAACTTATTGTTGGAGCGGATGGTATAGCCTCAAACATATCAAAAACATTTGATATTGAGAGAGAATCTTTTCGATACGAAAGAGCATTAGCAGTTTTATTCTCTAAAGATTATCAGCTTGATGAAGTAAACAACTTAAAAACTTTTTTAACAGATCGTGGAATTGTTACCATGATTCCTAGAGCCAATGGTGGATGTAAGGTGGGTTTAACTATTGGTAGGGAAGAAGTCAAAGAGTGGAAAAAATTAACCGCAGAGCAATATGGTGAGTTTATAAGTGGTTTAGTTCCAAGTCTTAAAGATATTACTGTTGAAAATGCTGGTATATATCCACCCACAATGATTAAAGCTAATCAATGGACTAAAAATAATCTCGTGCTAATAGGAGATGCTTGCCACGGTTTACATCCTGGAAGAAGCCAGGGAATGAATACAACAATAAAATGCATCGATCAATTAATGGAATTTTTACCAAAGCCTGATTCTTTCGTGATAGATGAGATTAAACAAGCATTATCTGTATATGAAACTCAAGTTCGGCCTGAAATTGAAGACCTTTTGAGAAAAAATCATCAAATTGGACTCTCAATGGATAATTTTGATCAACAGAGTAAAGTTAATGAAATCAATAAATACATTGAGCTTGAAAAGAATGATGAAGCAGCACATGACTATCGAATGAATTCAGCTGGTTATGGAATGAATAGTTAATATGGAAAAAACTCTTCATAAAGAACTGTATATTAAAGATGAATGGTTTCAAAAAGAATCCTCTAAGATTTTTCAAAACGAATGGTTTTGTGTTGCTAGAAACGAAGATTTCACAGTACCAGGCGATTTCAAACTATTAAATATTGCCGGTGAGAGTATTTTCCTTCTGCTAGGCGAAGATAAGAAAATTAGATCCTTTTTTAACTTTTGCAAGCACAGAGGGTGTCAGCTATTAGATGAAACTAATGAGAATCAATCAAAAGGTAGCTTTAAAAAATTTATTCGTTGTCCATATCATTCATGGACCTACAATCTTGACGGTAGCTTAAGAAAAGCACCTCATCTTGATTTGAATGCTAATAACAATAAATATCACTTGAATCAAATTATGACTCAATCATGGGGTGGATTTCTATTTATTAAAATGAAAAATAATGAAAGGTCTCTTACTGATCAAGTGAATAATTTTGAAAATCGATTTCATCGCTATGGTCTTGAAAATCTAAAAACAGGGAGCACCTATAGTTATATCATCGATGCAAACTGGAAGGTAATTCTTGAGAATTATAATGAATGCTATCATTGTGCTGGTGTTCATCCTGAGCTATGTAAAATAGTGCCAGAATTTACAAAAAAAGGTGGTACTGAACTAGATTGGGAGGATGGAATTCCTCAACGCGAAGGCACCAATACATTCACTTTTTCAGGCACTACCAATAGACCTCCTATTCCAGGATTGAATGATTTAGAAAAGGAAAGACATTTTGGAGAACTAATTTACCCAAATCTTATGATTAGTCTTTCTATGGATCATGCAGCTGTATTTATAGTAAATCCTTTGGAGGCAGAAAAAACATTAATTGAATGCAGAATACTATTTCACCCAGATGCTATCAGTATGAATGATTTTAAGCCAAACGATGCTGGAGATTTCTGGGATCTAGTTAATATTCAAGATTGGTCTATTTGCGAAAGAGTACAAAAAGGTATGAAATCTATGTCATTTGAGCATGGCTTCTATGGACCAATGGAAGATGAAAGTAAAGATATTAGGATCTATATCGCACAGCAGCTGGGCATCAACTTTGAATAACAACGAGAAAACAAGCATTGTTAGATGGAAGGTTCTTTTTATCACACTTGTGCTTGGGTACATTGCTTATGTTTTTAGAGGCAATCTTTCAGTTATTGGCAAATTCTTAATGGATGACACAGGGATCACAGAGATAGAGTTGGGGTGGCTACTCTCATCATTTTTATGGGGTTACACACTCTTCCAATTTCCAGGAGGTCTGCTATCAGAGAAAATAGGACCTAAATATACACTTATTATTTGCACCCTGGGTTGCACTCTTATTACCATAATTTCTGGTTTAATTGTAATAGGTGGTTTCTCATTAGCTTTAATGATTCCACTTCTATTCATCTGTCGGTTCCTACTAGGAGTGTTTCAAGGTCCCTTATTTCCTGCTATGGCAGGAGGAGTGATAGCAAGATGGTTTCCTGCAGGTTCTTGGGCTCTTCCCAATGGACTGAATTCCACAGCACTGGCATTGGGATCAGCATCAACACCACCGCTGATTGTTATTTTAGCTCAGTATTTTGGCTGGCAATCAACGTTTTTCTGTATCTCAATATTGGGACTATTAGGTTCTCTATGGTGGTGGAAATATTCAACTAACTGGCCTAAAGAACATTCTGATATCAACCAGAAAGAATTGGAACTGATAGGTCAAACTGAGTTTAATAATAATGAGATGTCTTGGCCAATGATCAAGGAAGTACTAACTGATAAGAATGTCTTATACGCTGCATTGGGATATGGCTCAATGAACTATGTTTTCTTTATTTTCTATTCTTGGATTTTCATTTATTTTGTGAATATCAGAGGTTTCAGTGTCTTAGAAGGTAGTTTTCTTGCGAGTTTACCATTTTTAATGGGGGCTATAGGAGCCACTTTAGGTGGCTACCTATGCGATAAACTTCAAATGCGTTATGGAGTAAAGTGGGGACATAGAATTCCTATCATTATTGGTTTAGTTCCATCTGCTGGTTTCTTGATCTTTGGATCGATTACTGAAAATCCATACCTAGCCGTTCTTTCTTTGTCTTTATGTTATGGCTTTATTGAATTGACAGAAGGACCATTCTGGTCGGCTATAGGTTTTGTTTCAAAAAAACCTCAAGCAGCGGGTGGTATTCTCAATACAGGTGGAAATTTAGGTGGAGTATTAGCAACCCCACTAATCCCTATAATGGCAGA
>JABHDX010000155.1 GCA_018672815.1 Gammaproteobacteria bacterium
ATTATCAAAGGTAAATTCTTGGCTTAAGGTTGCATATTCTCTTGGGTCATCACCAAAGCGCTTTATCGCTTCTTCATGTCCATAATCAGTCCTATGTATTAAAGGCCATAATGGCCATGGATTAATCGAATCTCTTTCTATTGGAGATTGGTCAAGCAACTCTATATTTATCAGACTTTTACAACCATGCCTAATAGCTGTAGCAATGCAATCTGTGCCAGTATCTCCACCCCCAATTACAATGACATTTTTATCTTTTGCATTAATATAATTATCATCAGTAAGAGAGCTGTTTAAAAGGCTTTTGGTATTCTGTGTTAGAAAATCCATAGCAAAATAAATGTTCTTGCTATCTCTTCCAGGTATTTCTAGATCTCTTGGTATAGTAGAGCCAGTAGCGACCAAAACGGCATCAAATGATTGGAGGAGTTTCTCAGATTCTAAATCAACACCTATATTGGTATTGGTCATAAAAACAATACCTGAACCCTCCAAAAGTCTTATTCTCCTGTTAACCAAACTTTTAGATAACTTCATATTAGGGATGCCATACATAAGCAAACCTCCAATACGATCTTCTCTTTCAAATACAGTGACAGAATGTCCAACACCATTGAGCTGATCTGCAGCGGTTAGTCCCGTTGGTCCTGAGCCTATAATAGCAATAGATTTACCTGTTCTTTTATCAGGAACATTAGGTCTTATCCAACCTTCTTCAAAACCAATATCGACTATTGAGTTTTCAATATCTTTAATTGTTACTGCTGGCTCATTAATACCGAGAACGCAAGCACCTTCGCATGGAGCTGGACATACTCGGCCTGTGAATTCTGGAAAATTATTAGTTTTTGACAATCGCTGTAATGCTTCTTGCCAACGCCCTTTATACACCAAATCATTCCATTCAGGAATCAGATTATCGATGGGGCAACCATGATCTGATTCACAAAATGGAACGCCACAATTCATGCATCGAGCGCCTTGTAATTTTAATTTATCTTTTTGTGGTGGAGTATAAATTTCATAATAATCGAGGCTTCTCTCAGATGCATCTCTCCATTTCCTTTTTAGCCTAGGAAACTCCATAAATCCTGTTGGTTTACCCATCTTAATTTCCCCGCCTTTTTGATTTTCTATCCTCAATATCAAAAATAGATTCTATTTCTTCGTTATGCTCCGTTCTTTCTTGTAATACTCTCTTATAATCAGTTGGCATCACTTTAACAAAATCAGACAAAACGCTTGGCCATTCATTAAGGATATTTTCAGCATTTTCTGAGGATGTATAACGATGATGAAGTTCGATCAGTCTCAAAAGCTCTGCAATACTTTCTTTATCATCAACCATTTCTAATTCAACCATTCCAGTATTACAATTCGACTCAAAGCTACTATCAGGATCATAAATAAAAGCAATACCGCCTGACATACCAGCACCAAAATTAACTCCTGTGGGGCCAAGAATAACAACGCGCCCACCTGTCATATACTCACAAGCATGGTCGCCAACACCTTCTACCACGGCTCTAGCGCCACTATTTCTAACACAAAACCTCTCTGCTGCCTTACCTCTAAAAAAACCAATTCCAGAGGTTGCTCCATACATTGCAACGTTACCAATAATAATATTATTTTCTGCCTTAAATGAACTACCTTTAGGGGGTTTAACTATTATTTTTCCACCTGATAGACCTTTACCAACATAATCATTAGAGTCCCCACTGAGAGTAAAACTAATCCCCTTTGATAAAAAAGCACCAAAACTTTGTCCTGCTGATCCTTCAAAATGAACATTAATAGTATCGTTTGGTAATGCTTCTTCACCCCATGCTTTAACCACCTCATGGCTTAACATCGCGCCTGTGGCTCTATTCAGGTTATTAATAGGAAGAGATATTTCAATTTTGTCTTTCGACTTTATAGAGGCTTTAGAGGACTTAATTAAATGACGATCAAGAACATTTTTTATATCATGATCTTGCTCCATTGATTTAACAACACCTGTATTAGGTCTTAAATCTGTTGCTTTCTGAAGCAGCAAACTAAGGTCGAGATGACTTCCTTTCCAATGGTTAATAGCAGTATTAGACACCAATAAATCCACTCTACCTACTAACTCATCAAAAGTTTTTACTCCCAATGTTGACATTATTTCACGTGCTTCTTCTGCAACCATAAATAGATAATTAATCACATGTTCCGGTTGGCCTGTAAATTTTTCTCTTAGGATTTTATCCTGTGTAGCAATACCAACAGGACAAGTATTCAGATGGCACTTCCTCATCATAATGCAGCCCATAGTAATTAAAGGTGCGGTAGAAAATCCCATTTCCTCAGCTCCTAGCAGAGCAGCAATAATAATATCTCTACCTGTTTTAAGGCCGCCATCAGTTTGTATTTTAACGCGGCTTCTCAGATTATTTAATACAAGTGTTTGGTGAACCTCTGCTACACCTAATTCCCAAGGTAGCCCCGCATTCTTTATACTTGTGAGTGGAGAAGCTCCTGTACCACCAACATCACCTGAAACAACTATGTGATCTGCATGTGCTTTTACAACGCCTGCCGCAATAGTACCGATACCAACTTCAGAGACTAATTTAACACTCACTTCTGCACTTCTATTTGCATTTTTCAAATCAAATATTAACTGTGACAAATCTTCAATTGAATAAATATCATGATGTGGAGGCGGGCTAATCAAGCCTACCCCTGGCGTTGAATACCTTATTGAAGCAATCTTTTCATCCACCTTCCTTCCTGGTAATTCTCCTCCTTCTCCTGGCTTAGCCCCTTGTGCAATTTTTATTTGCAGTTGCTTTGCACTGGCAATATAAGATGCTGTGACGCCAAATCGTCCAGAAGCAATTTGCTTAATTGCAGACGACTTGGAGTCCCCATTACTTAGAGGCACAAATCGATTGGGATCTTCGCCGCCTTCACCACTGTTGCTTTTTCCGCCGATTCGGTTCATTGCGATAGCTAAAGTTTCATGCGCCTCTGAAGAGATGGATCCAAAGCTCATAGCGCCTGTATTAAAACGCTTAACAATTGAGCTGGCTGGCTCTACCTCTGAAAGATCGATGTGCTGATCTGATGCGATCTTTTTAAAACTCAATAAACCTCTCAAACTCAAAGATTCTTCAGCTTGTGCATTAGCTATTCGTGCAAATTTTTTATAGGCAGACTTATCATTAGTTCTAGCTGCATACTGAAGAGACCATACAGCTTCTGGATTCCAAGCTTTTTTCTCTCCCTCGCTTCTCCAATGATACTCTCCTGGATTAGGCAGGCTTAAACTACTGATTGTTTTATTATTTGGGAATCCTAAACTATGCCTTCTAATAGCTTCATCTTTCAAAATGTTGAACCCAGAGCCCTCCACTCGAGAGGCAGTTCCATTAAAACATAGTTCAATAACATTATTGGCTAACCCTACCGCTTCAAATATTTGTGCACCTTTGTAAGACTGAAGGGTTGAAATACCCATTTTACCCATAACCTTTAATATACCCTTAACAGCAGCTTGTCTATAGGCATCAATGAGGTCAATATCGTCTGTTAGAGGTATTCTATTTTCTGGCCCCCTATGATGGTGTGAATGTCCTATTAGTCCATCGTCTCTTGCCTGTAACAATGCTCCATAGGTTAGATAAGGGTTAATTGCATCTGCGCCATAACCAAACAAGAGGCAAAAATGATGTACCTCTCTAGCTTCAGCTGTTTCTATAACAATCCCTATCTGGGTTCTTTTAGCAGTCTTCACCAAATGATGATGAACTGCTCCACAGGCCATTAACATAGGTATTGAGGCTCTATTTCTATCGATCTTTCGGTCAGTTAAAACTACAAAACTGAAACCTTGATCAACGGCATCTTCTACTTCGCTGCATATTTGTTTAATGGTTCTTTGAAAAGGCTCATTTGAATCTTTAGAAATATCAAATGTAATATCAATTGTTTTTGTCCGTTGACCAACATGATCTAAGTGTTTAATTGCGGCAAGAGCTGTGTCTGTAAGTATTGGGTTTTCTACTAATAACCTGGCTGCGTGCTCTTGGGTTGCATCCACTAAGTTTTTTTCAGGGCCAATATAACACTCCAACGACATGATAATTTTTTCTCTAATTGAATCTATGGCAGGATTAGATACTTGGGCAAATAATTGTTTAAAGTAATCAAAAAGTAGGCGTGGTTTATCGCTTAAAACAGCTAGTGCTGAGTCATTGCCCATCGAACCCAGTGGATCCCTTAAATCATGGACCATAGGCAAAAGAATAAACTCAAGAGTCTCAGAAGTGTAGCCGAAAGCCCTCATTCTTTGCAACAGCTCTTCCTGAGAATATCTTACAGGGACCCTGCTAGTTTTAATGTTTCTAAAAATAAGTCGGTTATGAACCAGCCAATCTCTGTAAGGATGTTTTTCAATAAGTGGATCTTTCACCTCATTATCAGAAAGAACTGTACCTTTCTTAAAATCAATCAAGAAAATTTTACCCGGCTCCAATCTACCTTTAACCAAAATATCATTATCAGGGACCGGTAAGACACCTACCTCACTAGCCATAATTACTTTGTTATCTTTTGTAATATAATATCGACTGGGTCTGAGTCCATTTCTATCTAGAATCGATCCAATAACATCTCCATTAGTAAACGTTATGCAAGCAGGTCCATCCCAAGGCTCCATAAGAGTGGATTGAAATTCATAATAAGCCTTTCTTTCATCCGATAATGTTTTCTTTTTTTGCCAGGCTTCTGGAATCATCATTAAAATTGACTCTTCAATGCTTCTACCATTCATATAGAGAAACTCAAGGGCATTATCAAAATTACCAGAGTCAGAACAATTAGGCTCTATTATTGGAAAAAGATCAGAAGTATTCTCGCCAAATATTTTAGATGAAATATTTCCTTCTCTAGCTTTCATCCAATTGTTGTTTCCTTTAATGGTATTAATTTCTCCATTATGAGAAATCAATCGATTCGGCATTGCTCTATCCCAACTAGGAAAAGTATTGGTAGAAAAACGAGAATGAACCATGCCAAAATGAGATTGATAATCTTGATCTTGAAGATCTAAATAAAATCTAGATAGTTGATCGCAGGTGAGCATTCCCTTGTACACAATTATTTTTGATGAAAGGCTACAAATATAAAATAGATCCGCCTGCTTTAGTTGTTGACTCATTCTCAGTTGATTACTGGTATTTTTTCTAATCAAATACAGTTTTTGTTCAAACTCTTCCTGCTTAATTCCTTGGCTATTATGAATGAGTAGTTGCTCTATATCAGGCATTGCTGAAATTGCTGAGTCCCCTAGGTTCGCACCCTTAATATCAAGAGGTACTTTTCTCCACCCTAAGTATTTTAAATTATATTCATTACATTGTTGTTCTATTTTTTTCTTGCAATACTCCTTTTCTTTCTGTTCTCGTGGAAGAAAGATAATACCAGTTGCATATAGGTCAGGGTCAGTTGCCTCTATATCAAAGTTAACCTTGAGTATTTTTTTTAAAAAAAATAAAGGCATACCAGTCGATATACCTGCACCATCTCCAGTATTTCTTTCAGCGCCTCTCGCTCCCCTATGATCCATATTTTCTAATACAGTAAGGGCATCTGTGACAATAGTTCTGCTTTGGTAACCTTCAATATTTGCAACAAAGCCTAGCCCACAGTTGTCTTTCTCAAACTGAGAGTCATAAAGTCCAACCTTATTTTGTGGTTTAAAGTACATAGATAATTTAGCTTTTTAATAGTTCTTTTGGAAAAACCTAGTATTAACAATTTAGAAAATAAATCGTATATCAAGAACAACTAAAACCATCATATCATTTTTTGAAAATTTTTTCTCTAAGCTATGTATTATATGCATATAACTTCCCTGCCGTTTTAACAAGGAATAAAATGAATGAATTCAGCTTTATTACGACCCTTAATTCTATACTATGGAATGATTACACCCTTTACGCGCTTCTTCTAACTGGAGTAATCTTCACTGTGTGGAGTGGCTTCTCACAATACTATGCTCTAACACATGGTGTGAAAGTCATCAGAGGTGATTTTGATAAAGCGAGTGATCCAGGTGCGATTACTCATTTTCAAGCACTATCTACTGCATTATCAGCAACTGTAGGGTTGGGCAATATTGGTGGAGTAGCGCTTGCAATATCTCTAGGTGGTCCTGGAGCAGTATTCTGGATGTGGGTTGTTGGTTTTCTTGGTATGGCCATAAAACTTACAGAAGTTTCATTGGCTATGATTCATAGAGACACATCAGATAGAGAAAACCCCAACGGTGGGCCAATGTGGGTGGTAGAAAAAAACCTAAAAAATAAATCATCTATAATTGTTTTTTTTGGCAAATTAATTGCAGGAGTGTTCTGTGCTGCACTAATACTTAATACAATAACAGCTGGCAATATGTTTCAAGCATGGAATGTAGCAAACCTGACTCAATCCTATTTTGGTGTTCCTACCATAGTTACTGGATGCGTTTTAGCTATTTTAGTTGGCGCTGTCATAATTGGTGGCATTAAAAGGATTGGCGCTGTTACATCAAAATTAGTTCCATTCATGCTCTTATTATATGTGTTGGCATGCATCTTTGTACTCACAGTCAATATAAGTCAAATACCGAGCATGTTGTCCTTAATCGTTACTTCAGCATTTGCACCGTTAGAGGCGAGTAATGCTTTTATTGGAGGTACAGCGGGTTATGCCTTTATGTACGGAATGCAAAGAGCTTTATTCTCAAATGAAGCAGGTCAAGGCTCTTCAGCTATTGCTCATTCGGCTGCTAAAACTGAAGAACCAATTAGGGAAGGTGTTGTTGCAGGACTAGAGCCCTTTATCGATACTATTGTGGTTTGCACTATGAGCGCTTTGGTAATTCTTGTTACAGGCATATGGAATAGACCAGCTGAAATTAACCTTGATCAAGCTACCTTTACCCAAACTTTAGAAAATACATGGTCACTAAAGAGTAATGGCTCACAAATGAGTTCGCTCCAAGATGGTCAAAGAGTATTTTTTATATATGAAGGCAATCCTAACCCTGAGACTGGAAATACATTGCAGAAAGTTTATGGAACAGTCACACAAACCAATGGCATTAATTCGATTTCATGGAACTCCATTAGAAGCAATAGCAAGCCTATTGCTAATAATAAAGGAATCTACCTAGATTATGTAGGAGCAACATTAACTGCTGCGTCTTTTGATAAAGTATTGCCGGGTTTAGGTAAATGGCTTGTTACTCTGGCCTCTTGGTTATTTGCTATTTCCACTATGATTTCATGGAGTTACTATGGAGAAAAAGGAGTTGTTTACTTGATGGGAGAAAAAAGAGTCTTCCTGTATAGGATCATGTTTTGTATTCTTGCGATTCTATCCACTACTGGGTTCATTAAAACTGATGCCGAACTGAATATGTTTGCTAATCTTGGAACGGGCTTCTGCATTGTAGCCAACCTACCTATTATTTGGTTGTTTGGTTATCAAGCTATGTCATCTTATAAAGACTACATACAAAAATTAAAATCTGGTGAATTCACTAGGAGCTAGAATATGAAAAAAGAAATTAAAATTAAGCCTTTTTGGTACTCAGATATTTGGTTATTTCCAAAGCTGATCACAATTATCACAACATTAGACAAAGAGGGAAATGTCAATGCTGGCCCTTACTCTCATATTATGCAATATGACGTTATGACAAAAAACCCAAGAATGATTGTTGGGTTTCGTCAAGACTCCCATTCTTTTGTCAATATTTGTGACACAGGAGAATTTGTCATTAATTGTCCCAGCGCTTCTCACTTAGATGACATGATGGAAACAGCTAAATTTTATCCAGAAGGTGTTAATGAATTAGAGTTTACAAAATTTACCCAAATTCCATCATTAAAAGTAAAGCCTCCTAGCTTAAAAGAGTGTCCTCAGATTGCAGAATGTACGGTTGACGAAATTGTCAAACTTGAAAAAAGTACAGGAATTGTCATCGGGACAATACAAGCTATTGTGGTCGATGAGGAGCTTGAGACAATGGGCAGAGAAGAAAGAATAAAAACAATGAATCTTCCTATTGGTTTAGGAGATGAAGCAAGACAAGATTATTACCATGCAACCGTAGGAGAACTAACAAAGCATAGGCTAGGACAACCAAAAAATGCTATGCAAGGAGCAGATGCAGTTACAAATATGGAATGGGATAAAGAAGCTATGAAAATGTTGATGAATGTTCCTCCTCCACTGAGAAAAATGGTTATAGGAAGCACTGAAGAGCATGCTATTGAAAAAAAAGAAAAAGTTGTGACTTCAGAGATTTTTACCGAACTTGCTAAATCAGTTGGTATGGACCCTGAGGTTATGGAACGCTTCAGAAGTGGCGGTTAAACATAACTCCCTAATATCCCTTAATTTACAATAAACCCATCCCTAAATAATGGAACTATCAAATACAAAACTCATAAACAACTCTTGTTATGTCGATGGAAAATGGCTGAAGGCTTCAGATGGTTCAATAACAAAAATTCTTAATCCGGCTAACCAAGAAGAGTTGGGTGTTGTTTCTAATGGTGGATCTATCGAGACAAATAAAGCAATTAAAGCTGCTGTGATTGCTCAAAAAAAATGGGCTAAAACGCCCTCAAAAGAAAAATCAGAAGTGCTGAATAAACTCTATTTATTGATGTTAGAAAACCAAGAAGACTTAGCAAGAATCATTACTTATGAACAAGGTAAACCCTTACTAGAATCAAGGGGTGAAGTTTTATATGGGGCTTCTTTCATTCAGTGGTTTGCAGAAGAGGCGAAAAGAGTTTATGGAGATATCATACCTGGACACATGGGTGACAGAAGAACAATTGTTATAAAGCAACCAATAGGAGTTGTTGGATGTATTACTCCATGGAATTTCCCCTCAGCAATGCTGGCTAGAAAAATGGGTCCAGCTCTGGCCTCTGGCTGTGCTATGGTTTGTAAACCAGCACCTCAAACACCTTTTTCTGCATTGGCATTGGCTTATTTGTCAAAAGAAGCTGGTCTCCCAGGGGGTTTATTTAATGTGGTTATTAGTGATGCTGAGAGCTTTGGAAATGAATTATTATCAAGTTCAGAAGTGAAAAAATTAACTTTCACGGGATCTACCGTGACTGGAAAGAAATTACTTAAAGCCTCTGCTAATACAGTCAAAAGAGTATCTCTTGAACTAGGTGGTCATGCACCTTTTATAGTATTCGATGATGCTGATATTGATTCAGCAATTGAAGGGGCGGTCGCAGCAAAGTATAGAAATACTGGACAGACTTGTGTTTGTGCAAACCGAATTTATGTGCAATCAAACATTTATAAAAAATTCTGCATAAGGTTTATCGAAAAAGTGAAATCAATAAAGACAGGCAATGGTATGGATAGCGGCATTGATCAAGGTCCATTGATTGATCAAAATGCTTTAAACAAGGTCAATAATCATATCAAAAATGCCAAAGAGCTTGGCGGTGATATTGCCTTGGGAGGCAATCCCCATAAACTAGGTGGACTGTTTTTTGAACCAACAATTATTACCAATGCTAATGATGACATGCTGATATCTAACGAGGAAACCTTTGGGCCAGTTGCTCCTATTTTTTCTTTTGATACTGAAAAAGAAGTGCTTGTAAGAGCAAACAACTCTCCTTATGGACTTGCTTCATATTTCTATACCAAGGATTTGGCTAGAAGCTGGAGGGTTTCTGAACAACTTGAGTATGGAATGGTCGGCCTAAACACTGGAATCATTTCCACAGAAATGGCTCCCTTCGGTGGGATAAAAGAATCAGGTATAGGTAGAGAAGGCTCAAAGTATGGCATGGATGACTACCTAGAAATAAAATATATATCAGTCGCTGGGGTTGATGAGTAATTACTAATTGCTTTAAAAGCTCGCCACTGTATTATTCAGCAAAATTCATGGCTTAAAATTATGGAATCCAATAAAGCAAAATTAGTTCAAGGAAAACCCTCTACAGCGATTATCTCAATGATGGCTCCTATGGTTATTGGTTTACTAGTGATGATAGGCAATGGCTTGGTGGATGCTTATTTTGTCGGAAAGCTCGGATATGCTCAACTAGCTGCAGTCAGTTATGCGTTTCCTGTTTGGTTTATAGTCAGTGGTATTGTTATGGGGCTTGGGGTGGGAACCTCATCATTAGTATCTAGAGCAATTGGTTCTGATGACAGAAACTCAGTAACTGAAATTGCAACACACTCTATAATTCTGGCAGTATTAACTGGCTTTTTTGTAATTCTAGCAGGGCTATCTTCTATCGATTCTTTATTTGGTTTATTGGGAGCAAATGAAGAAACCATGCCTTATGTGCAAGAGTATATGAAAGTCTACTATTGGGGAGGTCTCTTTATGACTGTCCCAATAATTGGAAACTCCGTTCTAAGAGCATTAGGAGATGCAAAAACGCCCTCTGTTTTAATGGCGATGTCAGCTGTCATCAATGCGGTATTAGATCCAATACTTATTTTCGGGTGGCTTGGAATGCCTGCACTAGGGGTTCAAGGAGCTGCCTTGGCTAGCGTCATTGCAAACATTATATTTCTCATTGCATCACTCGCTGTCCTGATTTACAGAGATCGCTTGATACAATTTAAAAACCATAGTACTAAAGCATTATTTAATTCTTGGAAAAAAATACTTCATGTGGGAATACCTGCCATTGCCAGCAATTTAATAGCCCCTGTATCTTCCGCTCTCGTGTTAGCGTTAGTCAGTAGTTATGGTCAAGCAGCGGTTGCAGCGGTTGGCTTAGCAGGAAGAATTGAGGCTTTTATTATTGTTTTATTTATGGCGCTGGGTGGTGCAACAACGCCATATGTTGGACAAAATTTTGGAGCCAAAAGATTTGATCGG
>JABHDX010000156.1 GCA_018672815.1 Gammaproteobacteria bacterium
AAGAAATGCTTTTTCTTCAGCGGATAAATTTGGCCTAGGATTTTTTCTTAATACATCCCAATTAGGCTCTCCTGTAAACAGTTCACCATCCCACCAAACATTTCCAGCATTGATTGCTTCCTTCTCGGTAGCTGAGATTTTTGGAAGTATTGATTTATAGATCTTGAGAATTCTTGAGCTTATATAGTTTCTTCTGATCTCAGGAATATTTAAAGAGGCTAAGCCGAGAAATAAAAGCCATAAAAGTGATTTGTAGATAATGACTGCATCTGAAGAGATAGAGTAGGCGACTAAGATGGACCATAAAATAATTGTGACAATTTTTAATTCTACAGATTTATAGGCAAGAACTAGAAGTGTTCCTGACAGTATTATTAACCAAAAGATAAAAGAAATCATTTCTTACTAATTCAAATATTTTATTCTATATCATAACTTTATTCGACATGATATAGGACGTTGGATTTTATTACTTTGAATTGCTCTTGTCTAATATAATTATAAAAGATGCTTAATGGCTTCTTTTTCTTCTAGTAGTTCTGATTCAGATGTATTTATTGCCTTTCTGCTGAAAGCATCTATCTCAAGACCTTGTATGATTTCATAATGTCCATTAGAACAAGTCACTGGGAAAGAGTAGATAATCCCCTCATCAATACCATAGCTGCCATCACTAGGAATCGCCATACTTACCCAATCATTTTTAACAGTTCCAAGCTCCCAATTATTCATATGGTCAATTGCTGCTGATGCAGCAGAGGCTGCACTTGATAGTCCTCTTGCTTTAATGATTTCTGCACCTCTCACTTGTACTTTTGGTATAAATTCATTTTTAATCCAGTCATGATCAACAAAAGTATTGGCTTTTTTATCACCAATCAAGGCATGGTTAATATCAGGATACTGTGTAGTAGAATGATTACCCCAAATGATCATTTGTTTAATTTCATTTGAATGCACACCTGTTTTATGTGCCAATTGAGCAATGGCTCTATTATGATCCAATCTCATCATGGCGGTGAATGAATGTGGCTTGAGGTCAGGTGCATTGGACATCGCTATCAAGGCATTAGTATTTGCAGGATTCCCAACCACTAAGACTTTGACATCGCGACTGGCATTGTTATTCAATGCTTTGCCTTGCACTGAAAATATAGCAGCATTTCCAATTAGCAAATCACTTCTTTCCATTCCTGGGCCTCTAGGCTTTGCTCCCACTAGAAATGAAAAATCCGTATCTTGAAAAGCTACATCAGGATTATCGGTAACTGTAATTTTGTTCAAAGAGGAGAATGCACAGTCTTCCAATTCCATAGCTACGCCATTGAGAGCATTGAGTGCTGGTGTTATTTCTAGGAGGTTTAAATTAATTTTTTCATCAGCTCCTAAAAGTTGTCCTGATGCAATACGAAATGCTAATTGGTATCCAATTTGTCCAGCAGCACCCGTAATAGTAATAGTCTTTGACATACTATATTCCTTAATATTAGTTTGAGTTGTGAATTTATTGAGATTTAAATGCTCTAACAGCCGTTCCCCAATCTTCAGCTAACTGCATTTCTTCTTCAACAGAGGCATTATATTTTTTTGTCACGAGACTATCTAATTCGGCATAGTTTTCATCTTCTTTAGGGATGCTGGCTAACTCTGTTTCTAAGCAAGTCCTATAAGTTTCTGAATCAGCTTGGTATGCTTTAATTTTGGTTTGAACCTCAATCATTGAAGTTTCAGTTGCTTTTGAACCGTCAGGGACTTTAAAATTCTTCTTAGGGTATATGCATTCACTATTTGCAATCGGCATTATAAGCATAAATAAGAGCGCTGAAATAATTAGAAGGTTTTTTTTCATTTTTATTCCTTAATTAAGTTTGTAAAGCTATTATAGTTAAAAGTTTGAGAAACTAGAATTAAATTTTTAAATTTTGATTTGCTTATAAAATTAATAAATCGTTAGTTTAGTTATAAACATCTGTATTGTATAGATATGAGAAACACCTCGTTAAAACTAATTAATAAAATTAGCGACAATGATTTATTAAAAAATATCTTGTCTTGGTTTCAACGATCAAAAATTAAGTTTAAAAATGAAGAGCAGATGCTCCAATCTATTGGAGTAGCTAATATTCGTATGGGTATGGCCCAAGCGCATATGTTTATAGAGGGCAAGACTGAGGAGCATCGACAACTTAAAAAATATCTCTCTTTGGGTCGTAATCATAGAATCTTACTAGACTGTTTTTGGCTTATGCAGGCCAGAGGAGATGAAAGCATCATTATTGGGGATGTTTTAATAACAGATAGTCTTGCTTTTGCGATGAAGAAGATGTCAAATATTGGCATCGATGCAACAAAAAAAATAGTTAATGATGGCGTTTCATTATCTTTATTTAAGCGAATTAAAGATATTGATGATAAAAGAAAATATGCCTATGAGATTAATGTTACACAGAATTTAATTGAAGCTTATATTGCTTGGGGTAATACTAATCTTGGTATCTCAGGAAACCTTTTTAGTCATGAATTACAAGGTATGTGGAGTGTAGAAACTCAAGAAGCATTTTTCAGAAAAGTGGGTTGGTGGGATAACAATGAGAGTCTTTTAAGTATTCAACAAGAGATAGCTTTGAATAAATATTGGGGAGATGGATCAATTAATAACCCTAAGTTAAAAAAAATAAAGTAAGAAAAGTTAGAAAAGTTTAGTAATAAAAAATATAAATAAATATTTATTTGTTTTAATCATTGACCTATTATTATTAGTGATTAAAGTTATAGTTGTAAGAACTATAAGGATGGCATTCATGATTAGGTTTTCTTGTATTAACTTTCACTTGAAAAAATCTTGTATATCTATATTATCCTTTTTTCCCTTTGATAATTAATGAGTTTTCGCTTAACATTCATTAAACTAAAGAAAGTTATATATAAATTTAAGGTGTATACATAATGATTTTTAAAAGAATTGCTACTTTTTTAACTGTGCTGGTTTTTTCTATGACCGGTGCCCCTGCAATTACACTTGCTGATGTTGGCGATGAAGATGCTGGATCATTTGATGATCCAGATCAAATCGAAGAATCAGAATCAACAGTAGATGAGGGAGATGCAGGAGCCGCAGCAGCAGGAGCCGTAGCAGTAGGAGCCGCAGCAGGATCAGGAGCCGCAGCAGCAGCAGGAGCCGCAGCAGGAGCCGCAGCAGTAGGATCTGGTGTATGGGTTGCTATTACTGGAGCTGTGTTAGCATTATTTAGTGGTGGATCATCAGAATTTGACGCTGGAGGAGGGGAGCCTGTAGCGCCAACACCTACACCTACACCTACACCTACACCTACACCTACACCTACACCTACACCTACACCTACACCT
>JABHDX010000157.1 GCA_018672815.1 Gammaproteobacteria bacterium
CATTCATAACCTTCAATGGAACTCCCAAGTAATCCAAGTTCTGCTATGGGTTTAATTAGATCAGAGGGGAAAGCATGTTGTTCAAAATGTTCTTGGATAATAGGTTTTACATTTTCTCTCACAAAACGAGAAACATTTTCTTTTACCATTAATTCTTCTTCAGATAACAGTGATGCCGTATCAAATAAATCTATACTCATAATTGTAAATAATTAATGATTAAAAAATTTTATGTTTGCCTTTGAGGATTTCAGTAAACATTACCCAATCACCAATAAAACTATAAAAGGGAAAATAAAATGTTGCTGGTTTATTTTTCTCTATAAAAAAATGACCAAACCAAGCACACCCATAGCCAGAGAGAAAAGCATAGGCAAGATACTTAATTTCTGCAGTAAAAATAAGATTAATAAAAAAAATAAGGAAGAGCGTTGTGCCTATAAAATGCAATAGCTTATTGTATTTATTTTCATGCTCACCAATGTAGTAAGGATAAAACTCTTTAAAACTATTAAATTTCTTTTTCATGGTATCTAAAATCTAAGATATCATCTTTTTCTCAGTTTTTCTGCAAGACGAAGCAGAAGTTTCTCAGTCGATTCCCAATTGATGCAAGCATCAGTTAGGGATACACCATACTTTAAATCATTTAAATCTTGAGTTATCTTTTGATTTCCTTCTTCAATATTGCTTTCCAACATGAAACCAATAATTGACCGATTGGATTTCAAAACTTGATTAATACAATTATCAGCTACTCTTGGCTGTAATGTGTAATCTTTATTCGTATTGCCATGACTGCAATCAATCATAATTTTTTTTGGTAAATTTTCCTTTTCAAGTTGTGCCTCACAAGATTTTACACTCTTGGTATCATAATTTGGCTTAGTGCCTCCTCTTAAGACAACATGTGTATATTGATTCCCTCTGGTTTCATAAACTGTCACTCTTCCACCATCGTTTAAACCTAGAAAATGGTGTGACTCCCTGGATGATTTAATAGCATTGATTGCAACTGATAAGGATCCATCTGTTCCATTCTTAAATCCAACAGGCGTAGAGAGGCCGCTAGCCATTTCTCTGTGAGTTTGAGATTCAGCAGTTCTGGCTCCAATAGCAGTCCAGCTTGTAAGATCTCCTAAATATTGAGGCATAATTGGATCGAGTGCCTCAGTAGCGACTCCTAACCCAAGTTCATTTAGATGAAGACATAAAGACCTTGCAATATGAATACCTTTATCGATTTGGAAGCTGTCATCAATATCTGGGTCATTAATTAAACCTTTCCATCCTGTGGTTGTTCTTGGTTTTTCAAAATAAACACGCATAAGGATAAGAAAAGTATCAGATACCTCTTTCGCAAGCTCTTTGAGCCTCTCAGCATAATCTTTCGCTAATTTAACGTCATGTATGGAGCAAGGTCCCACGACTACAGCAAGTCGATCGTCTTTACCATCCAATATTGAGATTAAGTCTTTTCTTGCTTTAAGAACTGTCTTGCTCGCTTTTTTCGTCAAAGGAAGCGTATCCTTCAGAGTTTTTGGTGAAGGTAATTTTTCCTTAGCTATTACATTAATATTATGTATCTGGTTCTTCATATTTTATAAATTTCTCATTAATTCAAAAAAAATTCTAGCCAAATTTTGTAACTAGAATAAATTTAGGTGGTCTAGTGTAATAAATCCTTGAAAATAAATACATTTTTTCATAAATCTATTTTTTAAAAAAATAATTCTATGATTTATTTTCTATTGGTATTTCTAATTAGTTGTTGGCTGCACATATAACCTGGTGTACCTGCAATTGAACCACATGGATAGGTGCTGGCTCCACAAATATATAAGTTCTCATAATCACTCAATTGATAAAAATTAGTGTCAGGTTGTGATGAATATGTTCGATCAAAATAAGATTGTCCATTGGTCAACGCGGTGTGATCGATGTTTCCTTGAGGAAAATAAAAAATATTCTTGAGATCCTTAGGTGTTAACAGTCTAGACCAGATGCAGTCCTCAGGATTTTCAATATATTCTAATACTTTGTTCTTAATTTGACCTTCGATCTTAGGAATCTTATCTCCTTCTTTATCAAACGAGATGTTCTTGAGAAAAATAGCCAATCGATCGAACTGATCATTAGATCCCAAGTGCCTCATAGCTGCGCCTTCACAATAAATCTGCATAAAACCTGGAGCATAATCAATATCATCACTAATGGCTTCAAGTGTGGCATTCTCAAATTCTTTAGTATCTTTAACAGAAAATATAAAACGAAATGAAGTATCCGGTCCAGACTTCCACTTAATAGGATTTGAAAACATCATATTCAGCTTGCCACTAGTACCTTTTAAATCTTGTGACTCAATAGAATCTATCAATACATTATCTTCAATAAGTTTTGCTGCGGTTAGAGGATCTGTACCAAATAATAAATAATCATATTCTATATTGCACTCAGAATGGTCCTTTATATATGATAATTGATTATTATTGGTATCGATTGCTAGTATTTCAGCTGATGTATTTATTTCGACACCCAATTTACTATTAATATCATACAATGCTTCACTCACTCTCCATATGCCACCCCTAACAAAACCATAATAGCCTTCGAAAATAGATCCTGAATCCATCATAGGCAATGTAAAAGCAGAATAAGGTTCTTTCAAAGAAACAGGGCCACTTTCTGAAACGGTCATTGCCATATAAGTTTTTGTTTTTTCACTGGTGAAATAATAATCCAATAAACTCTTGGCATCTCCTTGAATCCATAAATCTGTCAATTCATTTCCCAAACAATGAACTGCATCTTCTATTGTTGGATTTTTAGCTGCTCTATAACCCTGTTGAAGAAATTGAATTACTTTTAATTCATCGGATCTAAATTTTTTAACATTGCCCTTTTCATTCCATTTTTTTGATAGTTCTTGATCTAATTCTTCTGGATTTCTGTATATTTTTGTTGGTTCATTATCCTCTGGAAAATAAACTAATTTTGGTTCCATTGGGACAAAAGTTTCAAGATGTTTTGAAAGACCTGTTTCTTCAAAAATAAATCTTTGCATCAGTCCTAAAACAGATGCGCCCAATGCGTATTGATGGCTAGATTCATTGAGGGTGATAGACTCAGAAACGCAAGCACCTCCAACGTTATTTTTCTTTTCAATTAAATGAACTTCAAATCCAGCTCGACTGAGATAATTAGCTGCTATCAACCCATTGATACCAGCACCAATAATTACAACTTTTTTTTTCATTATAGAAAATATAACAGCGAAGTCATTCCTATGGCAATAAGCCACAAGCAAATAGCAAAGCTAGCTGGTCTTAATGAGACTTCTCTTAATGATTTAAGACTGATTCCGGTTCCTATAAAAAATAGGCCCATCAAAAGACAAATCTTGCTTAAGGTTTTCAAATAAAAAATAGCACTGTCTGAAAAAGATACAACAGATCCTAGAAGAATAAAGAGTGCAAATAATAAAATAAAATAAGGAATACTGGTTCCAGATTCTTGTCTACTAAAATACCAAGAAGAAAAAAGAACCAATGGAACAATCCATAGTGTTCTACCAAGTTTCAAAATAGTAGCAACCTCTAATGAAGATTCTCCATAGATTGATGCTGCACCGACAACAGATGCTATGTCATGTATGGTAAGTGCTGCAAATACTCCAAATTGCTGTTGTGTTAAATCAAGTGCAGTGCCAATAAAAGGGAAAACAATAATCGCAATTAAATTCAAAAGAAAAATAATAGCTATAGAAGAAGCAAGATCTTCTTTTTTTGACTCAATAATAGGGGCTAATGCAGCCACAGCAGTTCCACCACATATTGCTGTTCCTGCAACCAATAAAAGTAAATGTTTTTTATTGATTTTCATACAATAACCTAGGAAAAAACCAATAATCATAACTAGAAAAACATAGAGTGATATTAAAGGAAAATAATTAGCACTGATACTTGTAAAAGATGAATAACTGATCGTGCCACCCAAAAGAACAATACCCATTTTGAGAAACCTTGAACCTAAAATACTTGGTAAGACAATTACACTATTTTTATTTAATACTGTAAATACAATCCCCAGTATGAGGCTGATTGCAGGATTGAATACTGCAAGTGACACTGATAACAGCAAAACTAATAAAAAATAAATCACTATTTAAGAAAACTACTCAATACACTGGGATCATAAATTTTTACAACTACTGAATCATTACTACCAATCTCTCCTTCTACATCAATACTACCAACCAGCCCTCTTAGTTTTTTTGCAGCTTTAGAGAAATCAGTATTTTTTATTTCGTCTCCATTTCTTTTTTTATATATTTTAGCAATTTGCTGAGACATATACTGGCATGGTGGATTGTAATCCTCGACCATAAGAACAGCTCCAGATGGAAAGCATAATTGTGTGCCTTTTGTGAGCTGAGAAAAATTAGGAATCCCCTCAAAACATAAATTAACTCCAAGTTTACCTGGCAATAGAGAACTGGACAGGTCCATTTCTTTTTCTATTGTTTTTATTTCTTCAATGGATACAGCTGACCACTGCCTATCATTCCTTCTAATTGTGCCCTCAGGTATAGATTCACCCTCATATGTAATCCTAGTGAACCCTTGATGTTTATCATTTTCAAAACCTTGTAAATTTACCCTCGCTCTTTCAATGGATTCTTTACTCATATCTTCATTATTACCAGTGTGTACTGAATAAACAGAACCAATTATTTCTTTCATTTCTTGTCCTTAATACCTGCTATTTGTTTCAGGTTTAATATATATTTTCTATGAGTCTACTGTTATTTGATTATTAACTTAACACACTTATTTGTTATTTTATTTCCTCTCTTCTGGGATATTCTTTAGAGTAGCATTTCTTGTTCCATCTGAATTGTATGTCACTAACAAAGGCTGCCATTCTTCTCCATCACAGATAAATAGAATGCAACCTTCAACTTCAATATTGCCATTATCGAGAAGCTTTAATTTAGCCTTGAATGTTTTACCAATCCTAGGATCGTAAATTTTACCCCCCTTTAGTTCATTTTTTGAATTAAGACCTTCTTTGAAACCAGTTAAAATATTAGTGCCAACCAATGGTCTGGATCTCAGGTCTTCGCTTACGTTATTTTCATCAAGGATATTTTTAGGATTCTCTCCTTCCTCTACAATAATATGTACTATTTCTCCACAAATAAGTTCATCGCAGTACTTAATTTCAATGATTGAATCTGAAGCCAACCAGTAACCTATAACAGTGTCCTCAGCTGCCTCTATATAATTTGAGAAACAAAATAGAAGAAGCAAATACTTGATCTGTGTCATGCAAGGATCACTGTTTATTTTTGATCGTATCTACCAGGAGCAAGATTAGACTCTAAGAGTTTTAATGCTGAAGATGGAAGTATTCTAAGAAGGAAAACTAAAAACCTATAGGTTTTTGTTGGTACGCATAAAGGTTTCCCATTCAATGTTGCTTCAACTGCTTCATCAGCTATTTGTCTTGCACTAAATTTCATAAAGGCAGGCACTTTATCCATTTCATTCTGAACGCCACTTGATTGATGAAAATTAGTGACAGTAAACCCGGGACAGACTGCTGTTGAAGTGATTCCCTTATGATTATAATTTGTATTCAAAGCATCACTAAACCTGTTCATAAAGGTTTTTATTGGCCCATACAGCGCTTGTATTGTTGAGGGTGGAGCAAACGCTGCAACAGAAGATACAATCATTATTTTCCCATAACGATTAGAGATCATATTTGGCAAAAATAATTTTGATAGAGCGATTACTGCTATGCCCAATACTCTAATAAAATCTTCTTCAGCATCCATTGCAGTTTCATGAAAAGGAGTTGCTATTCCATAGCCCGCATTATTAACGAGACAATCAATATGATAATTATTGGATGTGCAAAAATTATATATATCTTGAGGGGATTCTTTTTGACTCAAATCCGAGCAAACAAAATCAACTTTTATTCCATGCTTAACTGAAAGTTTCTTAGATAGCTCTATTAACTTAACTTCATTTCTTGCAGTAAGAATTAAATTAAAGCCCCTTTCAGCTAATGAATTTGCAATTTCTAAGCCAATTCCAGATGAAGCCCCAGTTATTAATGCAAAAGTATTTTTCTTATTCATTGTAAAACTAATTTAGAAAATTAGTGATGATTTCTGCATTTATTTCTGGCTCCTCGTAGAATTGCCAACTTCCAGAAGCAGGTACTTTTTTTATGATGCTACCTTCTATATTCTTTTGCAATGCCACTACATCTCCAGCATAAATATCTTCTTCTGCCTCAAGTAGGAGTGTTTCTTTTTTTAATTCATCAAGATTGGGTTGATAACGGTAAATAGCATAATGCATATCATACTTTCTCTGACGATTAATTAAACTGGTTAGAAAAGGCCGAAATGTCATTTCAGGTGTGGTTTTACTAGCACTCATTTTCCTATACACAGACCAGGTTTTTTTTAAGAACGCTCCATCTATATCAACTGGCAAGTCTCTAGTCATAGGTTGATCAATAAGTTTTTGTATTTGTTCTTCAGTAAGGTTTTCTTCTCTACCAGCTCCTGAGAGTATTAACTTATCAGTTCTTTCTGGATATCGTAATCCCATGTTTATCGCAACTGTTGCACCCCCATGTTGACCGAGAACATGCACTTTATCCACTTCAATATGATTTAAAACATCTATTACAGAATCAGTATACTCATCGACATTGAGTTCATATTCTGAAGTATCAGATTGGCCATGATTTGGTAAGTCAATACCAATGACTTTATATGTATCAGCTAAAAAAGGTGCAAGAGATAAATATTCAGCAGATGTTTGTCCTGATTGATGCACTAGGAGCAAGGCTGGACCTTCCCCAATAGTCCAATAATGAACTCTTCCAAACTGAGTATCAGAATAGTCTCTCCTAATTTCTCCAGACATACCTGGCATTTCTGCGGTCACTATTGACATAATAAAACTACCTATGAGTATTGGTAGTAGTGCTATTATTTTTATTTTTCTCATATTTTTCCTTAACTATTTTTAGTAGACAATTAACGGACATATCCAAGTATAGAAATAAAATGGCAGGCGCTACCTAACAAGACAAAAAAGTGCCAGATACCATGAGCATAAGTCAGTTTTTCCATTTCACCCAATACATAAAAAATTACTCCTATAGTATAAGACACGCCACCAATTATGAGTAGGAAATAACCTATACTTGGAATCGCTTCTCTAAGGCTGCTTAGATCAAATGAACAAGCCCATCCCATCCCTAGATAAATCAGTATCTGTCCAATTTTGATGGATTTTCCTTTGAGAAAAATCTCACTAATGATACCGATAAGTGCCAAACTCCAAACAATACCAAGTATTAAAAAACCATTACCTTCACGTAAACTTACCAACATATAGGGTACGTAAGTGCCTGAAATTAGTAGATAGATAGCTATACGATCCATCAAATTGAAAAATGTTTTTAACTGGTATGATTGAAAGCTATGGTACAAAGTAGACATGGTGTAAAGCAAAACGAGGGTAAAGCCAAAAATACTAAAGCTTGTGATAACCCAAACATCATTTGTTTGAATGCTGATCGTCAGTAAAGCTCCAAAACCAATCAGTGATAGAACGGTGCCGACTAGATGAGTAATACTATTTAGCTTTTCACCATAATACATAGTTATTTATTATAAGATTAAAAAAACAATAATAGTTGAGTATTTATTTGGAATTAAGACTAGATGTAATGTAATCATAAGCTTCATCAACACTGTCCGTAAGAAAAAAAAGATCTAGATCCTTCCTGTCTATTGTTCCAAATTCAACTAAAGTTTCAAAATTAATTAATTTGTTCCAATACTCTTTACCAAAAAGAATTATAGGTAAGTTTTTCTTGATTTTTCCAGTTTGTATTAGTGTAAGAATTTCAAAAAATTCATCTAAAGTTCCAAATCCTCCAGGCATAATTACGAGAGCTTTTGCTAGATAAGAGAACCAAAATTTTCTAGTAAAAAAATAATGAAATTCAAAATCTAACTCTGCATTAACATATGGATTAGGAGCATCTTCAAAAGGTAAGGAAATCCTGAAGGAAGCTGTTTTCCCTTCTGCTTCTCTTGCTCCACGATTGGCTGCAATCATTATGCCTGGACCTCCTCCTGAACAAATAACATATTTCTGTTCTTCATGATTTAAATTCTTAGACCATTCTGTCAATCGTTTTGAGAGCATTCTTGTGGCATCGTAGTATTCAGCTAACTTTGAACTTTTGCTTCTCCCTTCACTAAGGCTATCTTTGCTACTTAATTCCTCGGGTGATGGCGCCCTTGCTGATCCGAAAATTACTATTGTGTTCTTGACTTTTTCTTCTTCAAGTTGAATCTTTGGATGGAGGTATTCAGCTAGAATTCTTAATGTACGTGCATCTTTGCTATTTAAAAAATCTAAGTTTTTGTAAGCTTTTTCTGTTTTCATATCTTTTCTACTTATGTTCTTTTTAAAGGGAAACTCACTATACAGATTTAACTTATCTTGTATATAAGAGATTAATATATAGAATCTAGAAAGATCTGGTAGAACTTATGGTTAAAAATTGGAACCAACTACTATCTAAGCATAGCTTCCTTCATAAATACTCAGAGAACAACATAGGAAAATTGATATGATTATTTTATCTTTCTATTGTCTGACTCCATCCTCTGTAGGATGAGAGGAATGATCTTTAATTGTATTTTCATAAATAGCTAGATAGATTGTAGACATGAAAGGTAATACTAAGATAACAAAAAAATTCACTACAGGAATTATAGACATTATTTGAATGGCTATATTAGTCAATGCATATACACCAAAAACTTTCCAGAAACCCAGTTCATGAACAAGTTCTCTAGATTTTCCTAACGCATCTGTAGGAAGCATACCTCTATCCACCAACAAGTAAATTCCTAATATCCATGCTGTCGCTAAATATATGCCTGGAATTACTAGTAAGATAAACCCTGTGATTACTCCAATCGTTACTATAAATACCAAAAGTAGGGATTTCCACCACATGCCATTTTGAAAACCAAACTTCCAGGAGTCCATAATACCTACTTTTTCTCCCCTAACAGTACTCAATAAAAATTTAATAAGGCCAGCAATAAGAGCTGGAATAAAAAGAACTCCGATAATCGTAAAAGATATTATTACACTTACAAGTAATGTAAGAAGAGTATTACCTAATATTACCCAATAATAATTTTTCGCTAACTCAAACCCTATTGAGAAATACTCTTCTATTTTTAAATCTTTCAAAAACGTCTCTCCATCCACTAAAGTTTATAACAATCGAATATATAAA
>JABHDX010000158.1 GCA_018672815.1 Gammaproteobacteria bacterium
CACAATAGATGGTGCTGTAAATCTAACAATTCCGGAAGAAACTCAATCTGGTAAAGTATTTAGACTTAAAGGAAAAGGCATTAAATCTTACCGTGATAGAAGCATTGGTGACCTATACTGTACTGTACAAATTGAAACACCAGTTAGTTTGAATAAAAAACAAAAAGAACTATTGGAGGAATTTGAACATTCACTCAACTCAAGTTCTAAAGAGCATCGGCCTCACAGAGACAATTGGAAGGCCAGTGTGAAAAGTTTCTTTGATAAGATAGGTATTTAACAACTTATTCATAATCACATTAAAATATACCTTTACAATTGATTAAAGAAAAAATGTTTTTAATTTGAAACAAAATGCATTTCAACTTTTTGGCTCTCAACACTTGGTAGCATTATTCTTATCATTGTTATTTATTTACTTATTCCCAATATTAATTAATAAACATGCTTCAATATTTTTAAAAAATACTATTTCAAAAATATTAGCAATTGTAATGATATTGAATGAGCTATCAAAACCTTTCTATAGAACATTCTTTTTCGATGATTTATTAATACAAAGCTTGCCTTTTCATATGTGTAACTTAGCTTCAATTTTAATGGGTTTATATTTTATAACTAAAAAAAGATTACTCTTTGAGATCACTTTCTATTGGGCATTTACTGGAGGATTAATGGCTTTAATTACTCCTGATTTAACATATGCATTCCCTAATAAAGAGTGGTTTCCATTCTTCTTAGGACATAATTTAGCCATTATGAGTGTATTCTATGCAATGTATTGTTTTAATGAAAAACCGGATAAGCAATCATTTAAAAAAGTTACTACTATTTCACTATTAACATTACCAGTTATCTACTTTCTGAATTATTCATTAGGCTATCCTGCTAACTATTGGTATCTAATTAGTAAACCAGAAGCAGACTCTTTGGCTAATTATTTACCTGATGCACCATTCCATATTATTCCTATAATCTTTATTGCTATTTTTCTTTTTTATCTCATTCAGCTGCCTTTTCGAAACCATAAAAATTAAAGAGTGACATCATCCCAATTTATCTCTAAGATATTACGGGTTCCAACCATTTTTTCAGGAAGAACCTTTTTTAAAGGCTCTTCCTTTTTTTAAATAAAGGGATATAAAAAATTGACAACAGCAGTTTTGGCACTTGAAGACGGTACCTTTTTCAAAGGGATTTCAATAGGTGCTATTGGTAACTCAATAGGTGAAGTTGTATTCAATACAGCGATGACAGGTTACCAGGAAATACTAACGGATCCTTCTTACCACAAACAAATAGTCACTTTGACATACCCGCATATAGGTAATACTGGAACTAACAATGAAGATTATGAAAGCAGACAATCCTTTGCTGCTGGTCTGGTGATAAGAGAAGCCTCAATATTATCTAGTAATTGGAGAAATCAAACAGATTTTAGAGATTTTTTGATAAAAGAAAACATTGTTGCAATAGCGGATATAGACACCAGAAGATTAACAAATCATATTCGTACAGTAGGGTCATTGGCTGGATGCATTACAACTGATACCAATAATTTCGACCATGCAATAAGCAAAGCAAAAGAATTTCCTGGACTCAATGGTTTGGATTTAGCAAAAGAAGTTTCTACAAAAGAATGTTACGAATTCAAATCTAAACTAAATAATCATGCAAATAATAAATTAACTATTGTTGCTTATGATTTTGGAATTAAAAAAAACATCCTAAATATATTAAGTAAGTATGGCTGCAATGTAATCATTGTCCCCGCGGAGACAAAACCTAAAGAAGTATTATCCATGAAACCAGATGGGATATTTCTATCCAATGGTCCTGGTGATCCTGAACCATGTATCTATGCAATTGAATCCATTAAAGAGTATCTCAATAAAAAAATACCCATATTTGGTATTTGTCTTGGGCATCAACTATTAGCGATTGCTAGTGGAGCTAAAACAGTAAAAATGAAATTCGGTCATCATGGTGCCAATCACCCTGTTAAAGATCTATCAACTGGAAATGTATTGATTACTAGTCAAAATCATGGCTTTACAGTTGATGAGAGTTCAATACCTTCAAATGTTAAAATTACACACAGATCACTTTTTGATAACTCAATTCAAGGCATAGAATTAAACGATTCAACAGCATATGGGTTTCAAGGTCATCCTGAAGCAAGTCCAGGTCCACATGATGTTTCACACTTATTTACAAAATTCATCGAGCTTATGAAAAATGCCTAAAAGAGATGATATTCAAACAATTTTAATTATCGGTGCTGGACCAATAATTATAGGACAGGCTTGCGAGTTTGATTACTCTGGTACGCAAGCTTGTAAGGCTCTAAAAGAAGAGGGCTACAAAGTAGTATTGATAAATTCAAATCCTGCAACAATCATGACGGATCCAGATAGTGCAGATTCTATATATATAGAACCAATTAACTGGAGAACGGTTGAGAAAATTATTCAGAAAGAAAAACCAGATGCATTATTACCAACAATGGGCGGTCAAACAGCATTAAACACGGCTTTAGATTTAGCCAGTAAAGGCATATTAGATCAATATAACGTTGAGCTCATTGGTGCTTCAAAAGAAGCTATAGATAAAGCAGAAGATAGAGATCTTTTTAAAAAAGCTATGCAAGAGATAGATATTGATGTCGCTAAATCAGGATTAGCAAACAATCTCAAAGAAGCTATATCCTTAGCTAATAATATTTCCTATCCAATCATTATAAGACCTTCTTTTACTATGGGAGGATCTGGTGGAGGTGTTGCAAATAATGAGAATGAACTTATTGAGATAGTGACTAGAGGATTGGATCTTTCCCCTACAAGTGAAATTTTGATTGAAGAATCATTGATTGGGTGGAAAGAATTTGAAATGGAAGTTGTCAGAGATAAAGATGATAATGCAATAATAATATGCTCAATTGAAAACATAGATCCTATGGGTGTCCATACTGGCGATTCGATAACAGTAGCGCCAGCTCAAACCCTAACAGATAAAGAATATCAAGTAATGAGAGATTACTCCATTAAGGTACTTCGTAAAATTGGTGTAGATACTGGTGGTTCAAACG
>JABHDX010000159.1 GCA_018672815.1 Gammaproteobacteria bacterium
CAATTTCAACATTTATACAGAATTGGTGATTGGACTCAAAACACAGATGCAAAAGCTATCTTTGGTCAAGTATCCGTTCCAATGAATGACACAGTTGAAATACAAATGGGTCTTCGTTACGTTAAAGAAGTTAAAGACGTTTATGCTGCTACCTGCTTAGGAACTGATACAACAGGCAATCAAACTTGTAACGCAAGTCCATTTATACAAGGAATCTTAGGAACCACATACGACACCTGGACTCATGCGTTTAATGAGGGCCGTGAAACCGATCATTGGTTACCTGCACTTCAAATTGAAAAAAGATTGAGTGACGATCACATGATCTACTTTAGCTTTAGTAAAGGTTACAAGAGTGGTGGCTTTAATGCTGCAGACGATCAGAATCCAATCTTTAAACTCGTCAATGGAGCAAAAGTACCAGTGCCTAATGTACCGGATGATTCTTTCGAATTTGATGATGAGACTGCAACATCATTTGAGATTGGTGGTAAACATGACTTCAACGATACAGTAAGATTCAACTGGGCTGTAGCTCATGCTGAATACAAGGACCAACAAGTCTCTACTTTCCAAGGAACAGGCTTTATTGTCAATAATGCAGCTTCATCCATTGTGGACACTCTGGAAATAGACCTAACTTGGCAAGCTACCGAACAACTAAGGGTTCAACTTGCAGCGGCTTATCTGGATGCAAACTATGATAAATTTGACACAGCAGCTTGTACTGAAAACCAAACGGCTTATTTTAGAGCTCTAGACCCAACGGGTGGTGCAGATGGTGCTTGGGATGCTAAGCAAATATCAACCAGTACTTATGGACCAAATGTGACAACTCCTGATGGAGCTTGTAGAATTATGTGGAACGGAGCTGGTTTTTATCAGAATGGATATCAAGATCTATCGGGTAAGCCTAGAGGCTCTGGTAAATACGATGGTTCTTTGATCATTGATTACGTTCAACCCATATCCGATGACTTGATGTTGATGGCTGGCTTGGACTTTAACTTCTTTGACGCATATGGTCTTACAGGAGATAATGATCCTCTTGATGTACAAGAAGCAAGTCATAGGTTGAACGCAAGAGTAGGCGTTACCAATGGTCAATGGACAGCAATGATTTATGGCAAAAACATAACTAATGAGAAAATTGCTGCAGGTGGCTTTGATACTCCACTACTGGCGGGTGCTCATTCTATTTATTTAGCTGAAACTAGAATTGTAGGTGCACGTGTCTCTTATGATTTCTAACAACTAGAAGTATCGAACATAAAAGAGGCGAATATTCTTCGCCTCTTTTTTTTTAAGTAAAGGCATGTAGTATGAAAATTGATTCAGGAACGATGATCAATAATCCTGCTGAAGGAGGGCCTATCTTCAGTGCATTAGAAAAAGCTGGCTACGATGGTGCATACACCTGGGAAGGTGCTCATGATCCCTTTTTACCACTTGTTTCTGCTGCTATGACAACTTCAAGAATAGATCTAATGACATCAATCGCTGTTGCTTTTTCTAGAAATCCAATGAACCTGGCTAATATTGCTTATGATTTACAGTTGCTATCAAAAGGAAGATTCATACTGGGTCTAGGTTCTCAAATACGGCCACACATAACAAAACGATTTTCAATGCCATGGTCTAAACCAGCCGCACGAATGGAGGACATGGTAACTGCCATCAAAGCCATATTGAATGCTTGGCAAAAAGAATCTAGATTAGAACATCGTGGTGAATTTTATAACCATACTCTGATGACTCCATTGTTTAATCCTGGACCCAATCCACACGGTATCCCTAAAATATATGTAGCAGCTGTTGGTCCACTCATGACTAAGGCTGTTGCAAGAAGTGCGGACGGATTATTAGCACACCCATTTAACACTCCAACTTACCTCAAGAACATAACACTTCCTCTTATTGATGAAGCGCTTTCATCCATCAATAAAGAAAGGGATGCATTTGATTTATCAATTTCAGTCATGACTGGTATTGGAGCCACTGAAGAATCACATAAAAAAGCAGTTAGAACTTGCAGGGATCAAGTAGCATTCTATGCCTCTACACCGAACTACAAAGCTGTACTCGAGCTACACGGTTATGAAGAGCTAAGCGGTGAACTCAACCGTTTATCAAAAGAAGGAAAGTGGCAACAAATGGGCGATGCAATAGACGATGAAATTCTAAATACGTTTGCAGTGATATCTGAATCACCACAGAAACTAGCTAACGAAATACTCAATCGATATGGAAACACAGGTGAACGCATAGCACCAATACTGTACTCAGGAGAACTGGATCTAGCAGCCGATGTCCTTAAAGCTCTAAAAGCTAATTAAAAAGATTTAACTTATTTAAAGTTGGGTTCTCTTTTTTCAAAGAAAGCTTGCACAGCTTCCAGACTGTCCTCGGAACTGTGCAATGAATTATTTGCTTCGGCCTCAAGTTTAAACACCTCTTCGTATGTGGATGTCATAGCAGCTCTCATAATTCTCTTTGTTTCCCTTAACGACTGTGAAGATTTTCTAGATAAAGATTCAGCCCATTTCACTGTTACAGCCATTAATTCTTCAGATTGTACAACTTTATTGGTTAGACCTAAGTCCAAACATTTAGAGGCTGGAATGTTCTCACCCTCAATCGCCATTTCATAGGCTAGTTTATAACCGATCGATCTGGTCAATAACCAATTAAGACCGCCATCAGGTATCAATGCTATATTGACGAAAGCTTGCTTAAGATAGGCGTTGTCAGACATCACCATTAAATCACAAGCCAAAGCAAATGCACTGCCAATACCAGCCGCTGGTCCATTGACAGCAGCAATGACTGGTTTAGGCATATTCATAATATTCACCAAACTTGGCATATAGCCATTAACGAGGCCCTCATAGACTATTCGATCATTAGTATGATTATCCATTCCACTTGAATCACTCAAGTCTGCTCCTGCTGAAAAACCTTTACCAATACCGGTAATAATGACAACTTTAATAAAATCATCACGACTCACTGATGCAATAGCATCTTGAGTCTCAAGCACCATTTGTTTATTAAATGCATTTAGTTTTTCAGGACGATTGAAACTGATAGTTGCAATGGATTTATTTTTTTCAACGAGCAGGGTTTTATAACTCATAGTCATTCTTTTTATGAAACATTTCTCTCAGCATCATCCCAAAAAGGTGCTCTGAGTTCTCTTCTTAAAATCTTTCCAGAGGGGTTGCGAGGCATTTCTGTAATAAAATCAATCGAAGAAGGACACTTGTATGCTGCAATCTGATCTTTGGCATAAGCAATGATTTCTTTTTCTGTAATGTTTGAATCTTGTTTGAGAATAACAAATCCCTTAACAGTTTCGCCCCATTTATCATCGGGTATTCCTACAGCGGCAGCATCTGCTATATCAGGATGTGACATTAATGCATTCTCAACTTCTGCTGGGTATATGTTCTCACCACCTGAGATAATCATATCCTTCACTCTGTCATGAATATATAAGAATCCATCTTCATCTATGTATCCAGCATCACCCGTATAGAACCATTCATCGATAATAGCGTCTTCATTAGCATCAGGTCTATTCCAATAACCTTTCATAATAACGTCTGATTTAATCAATATTTCACCGACTTCATTATGTTCAAGAGTATTGTTTGATTCATCTATAATTTTAATGTTAACACCAGGATATGGTTTGCCACATGATCTCAATTTCCCTAGATCAATATTATGATCAGAAGGACTCAATGTGGTTCCTATACCAGTAGATTCTGTCAGTCCATAGACTTGCCAGAAATCACATTGCATTACCTCCACAGCTTTTAGCAAAGTATCCTGAGCGATTGGTGAAGCTCCATAGACAATTTGTCTTAATGATGAAAAATCAGTTTTTGAGCAATTCGGGTGTTGCAGTAAAAATAGAATTAAGGCGGGTACCATAAATGCTGTTTCGATTTTTTCACTTTCAATTAATTCAAGAATTCTTGTTGGATCGGGTTCTGGAATAATAATGTTCTTACATCCAAATACGACACCCATCACTACAATATTTGAACCCGCTACATGAAAAAGTGGGGAGAGAACAAAATTCACTGTTTTTTCATGCCAATCTGCACCCCATCTTTTTTCAACCATTGGAGTAGATGCCAAAAGATTTTTATTGGTCATACGTACTCCTTTTGGATGACCTGTTGTTCCTGAGGTATATAGCTGTATAACATCATCTTCTAGATTACCTGTTAAGTCTGGATTATTATTATTTTGACCATCTCTCCATGAAGTATAGCTTTCCCATACAGGGTGACTATCACCCATAGCAACAATTTTTTTAATTGAAGGCAATTGATCTTCAATGCCCTCAACTAATTTATAAAAATCCGGTCCTACAAAAAGAATCTCACTTTTTGAATCATTGACTACAAAAACCACTTCAGGAGGTGCGAGCCTCCAATTAATACCGACTAAGACAGTTCTAGATTTTATTGTTCCATAGAGTATTTCAGTATAGTAATCTGAATTTTTTGCAAGGATAGCAATACGAGCATTGGGTTTGCAGTCTTCTTTGATAATTCCTTGTGCAACGCTATTGGCCTTGGAATCGTATTCTCTATAAGTCATCTCCCTATCATTAAATTTAAAGACAATGTCATCGGAAGATTGTTTGACTCTCCAGTTAAAGAATTCCAGTAAAGTATTTTTCTTTGGTATTTGATTCATTGTTTAATTTCTCAAACTGTAAATATTGATTATCAATTAATAATATCAAGATATATTTCATGTTCAATAAAAATGAATCCTTAAGAGGTTTTTATATTGTAGAATAAATACTTAATAATGGAGAGTTGGCAGAGCGGTCGAATGCGCTACCTTGGAAAGGTAGTTATGTGGAAACGCATACGGGGGTTCGAATCCCTCACTCTCCGCCACTAATTTGATTAAATATCAAGAAGTTGTAGAAAAAAATCTTTTAGTAGGTTATAAACAGGTTAATAGAAATTTTAGTTTTTTAAGAAAAAAACAAAAATTTCATTAAAAAAACATTTTTAATAGGGGTAAATAATGAAAAAAAATATACCATATTCAGCAATACTTACCATCACATTAGTAGTATTCTTAGCTGGTTGTACAACAACTCAAATAGCAATAGAGCCTTTTGATAAGTCTGTGACAGTTGAAAGAGATTTTGATGATGTTTGGACTACTTTGGTTAGATTTATGAGCACTAATGACATATCAATTAGCACGATTGAAAAGGAAAGTGGATTAATATCACTTAGAGGTGAAAATCTAACTAAAGATTTGATTCAAAAATTATGTGATGGACAAGCTGCATTTCTTTGGACAATAGTAGGGGGTGGTGCATCCGGGAGCATAGTGGTAATGGATGATGATGGTTTTGTAACTGTCAATGTAAATGCTCGTTTCACAACGTCGTCAACTTATAATGGTCCTATAGTCACTAATGGTTGTAATTCCACTGGTTATTTTGAGAAAAGCGTACTAGCTAGTATTTCTGGTTAAATCCTCATATAAATTACCTAGTGCTCTAGCAGCTTTTTTATATCTGCTTATGTTGTGTCTACCACTAGATACAACATATGCAAAAGACGATATATCATCAAAGGATATGAGAAGAGCTGTTATTGAAATTAATAACTCAATGGTGAAAAAACCAACTAGAAAAACTCTTGATAGAGCTAATCAAATCGTTGAATATATGAGTGACTCGCTTGTATCCAATGGCACTGCTCTTTGTAATCAAGTTTCAAAAAACACCAGATGTAATTTAGGTTGGTCTATCAAACTAGAAAAAAACTCTAGTTTTAATGCTTATGCTACTAGTGCTAATAAAGTCGTAGTATTTACTGGTTTGATTGATTCCATTTTTTATGAAGACGAGTTAGCATTTGTAATAGCTCATGAGATAGGACATCATGCTCATAATCACATTGCAAAGACTAAAAGAAGAGCAATACTAGGTGCAATAGCAGGAGGGCTGCTAGGAGCGACTACAGGTGACACAGATATAACATCTCAAGCAATGAATATAGGAGCTGGCCTAGGTGTACTTAGTTTTTCAGTAGAACAAGAAGTTGAAGCAGATAGGTTTGCTCATGATCTTTTAGTTATGTCAGACTATAATAATACAAAAGCAAGAGATGTATTGATAAGAATGGCAAGAGATAGTCGCAACATAAGTACACAATTATTAAGTTCACATCCTAGTGGACCAGAGAGACTCCATTACTTTGATACCTATAGAACTAAATTTATAAGAGACTAATATCTAGGAAGAAAATATTAATGAATTTAAAATTAAAACTAATCTTTGCTTCAATACTACTATTCTCTCTCCAAGTGTCTGTTGCGAAAAAAATAGACTTAGTCTGCGATGCCGCTATATTTAATATTGAAAGTGATATGGATGCTGAAATCAAGCCTGGTTATATCAGAACTGTTAGCCCAGCAATTTCTGCTTTTGTTGCAAGCGATGGTTATTCCACAACAACTACCATTGAGTGTAAAAAAGATGACGAAACAGGATTAAGACAATGTTTAGGATTGAATAATAATAATTACTGCAAAAACCCAAAAGACATATTTAGAGTAAGAAGCACTAAAGAGGATAACTCCATAATAATGGTTGGTAATAGATGCATGGGTTCCTATAAAAAATATGTCCTTACTACTGAATCAATTGAAGATATCGTAGATCCTTTAAGAAAAGGAAAAAGGTTAACTTATTATGAAGATCGAATGTTATTTAAAATGAAAAACCAAATATTCTCTCCAACTGGAGCTAAAATTGGAACAGACTATAATGGAACCAATATATACAGGACTATTAATCTTACCAACAATAATGCCCAACCCGTTTTAAATCTCGATTTATCAGGAGAAGGATTCTATTATCTTGAAATAACTTCTAGTGAGCTTGAAAATCCAAAAGACAAGTACTCACTTGAAACAACCTGTAGAAACAAAAGATAAAAAAAGAATAAAACTACTCTTCCACATAATCACATCAAGAATCTAGATTTAAATTAATTCTTTTTCAATAGGATTCTGTAATAGTATAAAAATATGATAATAAGAAAAATAATTACTCTAGCTTTCATATATTCACTTACATTATCTTCAATGACATTATTTGCGAATAATAATTTAGGAGAAAAGACTGCAGATATAATATTGATAGGACAGAGTATTATTACTATGGACTCATCCATTAACATAAATGCAGTTGCTGTGGCTGGTAGGAAGATTGTTGCAACTGGTTCATACAATGAAGTAATAAAATTGAAAGGTAAATCTACTAAAATTATTGAACTTGGTGATAATACTCTTGTTCCTGGATTTATCGAACATCATGTTCATCCATTTTTGGCTGCAATAACTATGCAATCAGAAATTATAGCTATTGAGGACTGGATTCTACCTAATAAAAAATCCAAAGGTGTCATAGATAGAAAATCCTATTTGAAAAGATTGAGAAAAGCAGTAGAACAGTTTGAAGGCAATGAACCACTTGTTACCTGGGGGTTTCATCATTATTTTCATGGAAAACTATCCAGAAAAGATTTGGATTCAATTTCTCCAGAAAAGCC
>JABHDX010000160.1 GCA_018672815.1 Gammaproteobacteria bacterium
ATGAAGGTATTGTCACTCATAAGTTAATTTTTAATGGAGATGAACTTCAAGCTGAAATTACACAAGGAAGATTTACAGATACTGGCCTAGCTATGGATATTGCGAGTAGAGTATTAGGCAATAATTCTCCAAAGAATATAAAAAAAATTACAGTCATAAATATGGAAAATGGCCTAGAAACATTGAGGACTTCTATTTCAAGAGACTTGCTTGTAAGTGAAGTAGCGAATGGACCATTGAATATTAATCTTTTAGAGTTTAATAAATATGAAGAATTCACAAAAGATAGAGTAGCTATAGAAAATGAAATACTTTATCCACATTTTTCTTGGACTCTTAGACCTCATGCATTAGGAACATTACAGCATCAGATAAAGTTTTATTTTTGGCAAATTGAGGCCCTTTTGCATCTTGAGTATGCCATTAAAAATGGCTTTTACTTCAATACAGATATTGGCATTAACATAGCTAATAATTTTGAAGATTATGATTATCATATTCCTGATGGCCAACTTCATCATGTTAGGCAGGATAGAAGGTTATACCTCACTGAAGGTGAAAGTGGATTAAGAAGAATGGCTTTCGATTACTATTGGGACATTAGCCCGAATTTGAAGGCAAAAACTTCTGCAGGTTACTTTGAATGGATGTTTGGTGGGGTTGGTGGTGAAATTTTATATACACCAGATAGTAAGCACTGGGCAGTGGGTTTTGATGCTTATTGGGTAAAACAAAGAGATTTTGACCAGAAGCTTTCATTCCAAGATTATGAAACAGTAACAACAATGTTAACTGGATACTATGACTTACCATTTTATGATATGAGAGCGAAGCTAAGTTATGGTAAATTCCTAGCTAAAGATAAGGGCTTTATATTAGATCTCTCAAGGCGTTTTAAAACTGGAGCAAGAGTTGGAGGCAAACTTGCTTTCACTGATTGTGATGCAGTTTGTGTTGGTGAGGGTAGTTTTAATAAGTGGATTTATTTCCAGTTACCATTGGATTTATTTTATAGAAAGGATTCTACTAGAGCTATTGCACCATTTGAATGGGCACCATTGACTAAAGATGCAGGACAGGAAGTTATGGTTGGAGAACTCTATGAGATGGTAATGAATGCCACAGATAATGCCTTACCTCTTAGGAAGCCTCAGTGGTTTGGTTCGGTACATGAAGAAAAAGAAAAGAAAAAATCATATTCATTTAAGAAAATATTGTCCGGTTTTGGAACAACGCCTCAGCAATAATAATTCTATTCTATAGGGAGGAAAAACCTCTAGAAATGTTAAATATCTCAAAGGAATTTAAAGAACAAATTCTGAACACAGAAGCACTGAAGCTATCTAAGGGAATGATTGGTATTGAAAAAGAGTCTTTGAGAATTTTAGATTACAAGATATCAACTTTGCCACATTTTCCTTCGCTCGGCTCAGCTCTTTGTAATAAATACATCACAACTGATTTTTCAGAAGCTTTATTAGAATTTATTACACCTCCATCGATAAGTAATGATAAAACTTATGAGTTTCTAGAAGATATTCACTCTTTTGTATCTTCAAGAATAGATGATGAGGTCCTGTGGCCATTTAGTATGCCACTAGAAACGCAGTCAAAAAATGATATCCCTATTGCAGATTATGGTAGCTCAAACAGAGCTAGGTTCAAGAGTATTTATAGAAATGGATTGTCAAATCGTTATGGGAGAAGCATGCAAGCTATATCAGGAATACATTTTAATTATTCTTTACCTGAAGATATTTGGGACAATAATTTTCTTTCAGGTGAAAACAAAAACTTCGATAAGAAAAAATCCATTATATATTTTGGAGGTATTAGAAACTTAAAAAGGATGAATTGGCTAATTTTATATTTATTTGGAGCATCACCAATAGTGCCTAAATCATTGATAAAAGGCGATTATGATAACTTAGGAAAGATTGATAGTAATTATTATTATCTGCCTTATGCAACCTCTTTGAGAATGAGTGATATTGGCTACCAGACTCACTATCAGAGTGATCTAAAAATATCGATAAACTCTTTAGATGAATATATTTCAGATTTATTATTAGTAACAAATAAAGAATCTGAGGAATTTAAAAAAATACCAGAAAAAATTAATAATGAATATTCACAATTGAATGCCAATATACTTCAGATTGAAGATGAGTATTATTCATCTTCAAGACCAAAAAGTACAAATGACGGCAATAAAAGAATGTTGTTTAAGTTGAAAAACGGAGGTGTTGATTATATTGAATATAGGTCTTTAGATATCAATCCTTTTTATAAGACTGGGATAGATATTGATACAATTCATTTTTTAGAATTATTTTTGATATATTGTTGTCTTAAGGATAGCCCCAAGATGGATGCAGATGAGCATAAAGACTCAAGATCTAACACATTAAGAGTGTCAAAAGAGGGACGTAAAAAAGATATTTTCTTGCTTAAGAATAGTAAAAAAGTAAGCATAAATGTTTGGTTCAATCTAATTTTTGATGAAATGACTGAGGTTGCTGAAAGTCTTGTCCAGCCTTCAAAATATATTAATGCTATAGAGAAATATAGAGACTTGATTAGCTCACCAAATAATACTCCTTCTGGACTTATAATTGATATGGTTTTATCAGGAAAAAAAAGCATTACAGAACTTGGATATGAAATTGCTAAGAAAAATAAAGATGCTTTTCTTAAGCGTAATAATTCTTTGGTTGTAATAGAAAATGAAGTTAAAAACTCAATAGACAAACAAATAGAGATAGAAACTAAATCCTCTAAACTATTTGAAGATTATCTGAAGGAGTATTTATTTATTAATTAATTGACATTATTTTGAAAATTTCTTTAAGACCATAATTTTTATTTGCAATCAACTCATTAGGGATTTTTTTCCGTGAAAGAATGAGTTTTTTACCTGCTACGAAATCTTGTGATCTATTCACAGATTCAACGCATTTAACTCTAGAATTACTTAAGTAAATAACAGAGAGACTATCTTTATCATCTAAGATCTTATACTTAATGTTATTATCAGTTTTTATACCTGCTATTTGTAACCTTAGGTCATACTGATCCGACCAGAACCATGGAACTTGTGTATAGGATACATTCATACCTAGAATATTATTTGCAACGGTTTTCGATTGTTCCACTGCATTGTGAACGGACTCTAATCTTAATCTAGTATCAAATATACTATTCGGATGATTGGTACAATCGCCAGCGGCATAGATTGATTTATCTGAAGTTTGGCCAAACTTATTTACAACAATCCCATTGTCACACTCAATCCCCGCTTCTTCTGCTATTTTTACATTTGGCTTAACACCAATACCAGCAAAGATAAGATCTGAGGTATATTGCGACCCATCATTGCATAAAATAGTATTTCCATGATCACTTTGTTTAATTGCAGTAACTTGAGAATTAAATTTAATCATTACACCCATTGATCTATGTTTTTTCTCAAAAAAACTAGAAATATCCTTAGAAGTTACTCGACTCATAAGCCTTTCATCCGATTCTAGAATTGTTACATTTAGATTATTTTTTATAGCAATTGATGCCAATTCAAGACCAATATACCCACCACCAATTATAGTCAAGCTTTTGCCAGGTATAAGTTGTTTTCTTATCTTTATTGAATCATTTAATGTCTTGAGATAAAGAATAGATTTATTATTTGATTGGAATTTATTTAAAGATGATCCCGTTGAAATAATTAAATGATCATAGTTTATTTTTTTATCTTCACTCGTAACGATATACTTTTTTTCTTTTAGTATTTTAATGACTTTTGTTTTAGTAACTATCTTTATATTATTTCGCGAGTAGTAGTCTGCTGATTTTAAGAATAATTTTGAGCTATCCATGTCGCTAGATAAAAAGCTCTTTGATAATGGAGGTCTTTGGTATGGGAAAAAGCTTTCTTCACCAATAATTATGATATTACCAGTGTATTTATTTTGTCTTAAATGAATGGCAGACATTCCACCCGCTTGACCTGCGCCTATAATTACTACTGTATCTTTCATATATATTTTACATTTTTAGTTATTTATGTAGAAGTAGATGTCTGTTGATTATAGGGGTAAAATATTACTATAGGAATTATTGATTTATTTACCTAATTTGTAAATTTTCTACTAGCTATTCAATATCTCTATCATATAATTAGGTTTTATTTAAAATAAAATAACTATATGGAAAATAAACTCTATAAAAAATATGAATATTGGGTACTGTTAACAATGGTGCTTATATTTAATGTGCCCTCATATTCTCAAAACCTCGGAATGAATGATCTGCAAAAGTTCCAACAACTCGTGGATGGTAATAGCAATGGACAAGGACAACAAGAACCCATGCAACAACCAGAACTGACTCAGGATAAAAATGGCAATCCTATGACTCAAGAAGAAATGTTGTTGCTTGAAGAAGAAGAAAAAGAGGTTAAAAGAGAGAAGCCAAAAAACTTAGTTTCTAGAGCTGAACCAAAAGCTCTCAACAATGATTTAGAAAGATTTGGTTATGATTTATTTAGTGAATCACCGACTACTTATGCACCTGCCACAGATATACCCATATCTCCAAATTATATTCTTGGCCCTGGAGATAATATTGAAATAATACTTTTTGGGAAGCAAAGCAGCGAATATAGTTTACAAATCAATAGAGAAGGTGAAATATTTTTTCCTTCTATAGGTCCAATCTCAATTGCCGGCTTGACTTTTGAAGAGATGAAAAATGTCCTTAATAAGAGAATTAATAATCAATTGATCGGAGTAGAAGCAAGTATTACCTTAGGAATCTTAAAATCAATCCAAGTATTCGTTTTGGGAGAGGCATACCAACCAGGAACTTATACGATTAGTGCACTCTCTACTCTAACGAATGCTTTATTCGCGTCAGGTGGAGTCAAAGATAATGGATCTCTTAGAAATATTAAGTTAAATAGAAATGGTCAAACTGTAGTTGATTTTGATCTATATGATCTATTGCTGAATGGCGATACAACAAAAGATAAGAGACTACAATCAGGCGATGTTATTTTTATACCCACATTAAAAAGGTCTATAGGTATTGATGGCGAGGTTAGGAGACCAGGTATTTATGAATTAAAGGAAGGAGAAACAACTCAAAATCTAATAAATTATGCAGGAGGGCTCTTGCCATCAGCTCATAAAGCATCTGCTCAAATTGAAAGAGTACATTCTTATGATGGTTTGACACTTATAGACATAGATTTAAATGATATTAATTTGTTAACAACAAAGCTTGAAGATGGCGATATTCTATATGCCTATCCAATTTCAAATAGTATGCAAGATGTTGTTCTGATTTCAGGATATTTTAAGCGTCCAGGCTTTTATCAATGGAAAAAGAAACTTATGCTTTCAGACTTAATTAACTCAAGTAGTGATCTACTTCCAAATGTTGATGTTAATTATGTATTAATTAAAAGAGAGAATCCTATTAATAAAAGTTACTCAGCCCTCCAAGCTAATCTGGATTTAATTTTGACAAGTAAAGATTCGGAAGAAGATATCGAATTACACTCTCGAGATGAAATATTCTTTTTTTCTAGTGAGTCCATAGAGATTGAAGATGAAAGTCTGGAATCTAAGAGGGTCCTAAGAGAGAAAATAGTCGAGCTTGAGCAAGAAAAACTTCAATTAGAATTACAAGTTGTAGAAGCAAGTTCAAATGCACTTCAGCCCACTAGGGAAATAAGTGCAGAAGAGCAGTTATTATTAAATAGTGGCAAACGAGTAACACCAAAAATTACTTTGTTACAAGATTTAATTGATGATGATCTTGAAATGTTAATTATGAAAGATAATGTTGTTCAGATAATCAGAAAAGAAGGTTTTGATGTTTATGAAAAACAAGGCTTTGTTGAAGTTGATATGGATGAAGAGATGCTTGAAGAGGCAGAAGATAATGCAGCAATACTCAATGGAGATAGAAATACGATTATTAGTAATTTTGTTAAAATCTTGGAAAGACAAGGAAGGCCTAGTAAACCAGCTAATCTAATAAGAATAGATGGAAGTGTTCTTTTTCCAGGTGAATATCCATACACGCCTGATATGACAGTTCAAGATGTCATTTATGCTGCAGGTGGTTTGAGAGATAACACCTATGTAGATGATATAGAGATCACAAAACTTAACTTAACTGAAAAAGAATTCCAATCTTCCAGGATTAGTGTGTCAGCATTAAATACTGCTGATACTCAAGTTGATCCATCGGATAGAGTTCTAGTCAAGGGAGCTCTAAAAAGATTACAAATGGTTAAGATTGAGGGTGAGGTTTATTTTCCAGGAGAGTATATTTTAAAAGATGATGAAACCTTAACAGAACTAATAACAAGAGCTGGAGGGATAACGCAAGAGGCTTTTCTGCCAGCTAGTTTTTTTCAAAGAGAGTCACTTAGGATTGCTCAGGTTAAGAGACTAAAGGCTGCAAAGAAATCCCTTCAACAAGAAATTTTATTTCAATCAACACGGGCAGGAGATGTGGGAGCTAGTGCTGTTGACATAAATGAGATTATGCAGTTAGTAAATATGACTGATGACGAAGAAGAAGAGTCTGCTGGAAGATTGGTTCTTGATGTTGGAAAAATAATGCAGGGTAATGATGAGGATCTTATTCTTGAAAATATGGATAGAATTGTTATACCAAAAAGACCTCAATCAGTTTCAGTTATTGGTGAGGTGTATGTACCTAGTTCACATATTTTTGAAAACTCTAATAATATTGATGATTATCTTACGTTAAGCGGTGGTATAAAACCTTCAGCTGAGGAAAGTGCTATTTATGTCATTAAGGCAGATGGTTCAATTGTTACCAATTCTGCTAAAAGCGGTTTCTTTAGGGCTTCAGCATCTAGTGATATTCAACCAGGAGACACAATAGTAATACCATTTACTACTTCAACATTCTCGGGGCTAAGAGCGGCTCAGGATGTTACTCAAGTTATTTATCAATTGGCTGTTGCTGCTGCAGCTATATCAAGCTTTCAAAATTAGATGAGAAAACATGAGTTCAGATAAAAGTAATGAGTTTTATATACCAGATGATAATCTTATCGATTTCACAGGAATACTAAGTAAAATTGTTTCTTTTTGGAAATATATCATAGGGGTTTCAGCCCTATTTGTTATAGTCACCATACCTTTCTCGCTTTCATTAACTCCCTACTATCGAGCTACTGTATTGATGGCTCCAGCTGAAGATCCAAATTCTGGTGCTCTTTCAGCACTTCAGAGTCAATTAGGAGGACTGAGTAGTTTTATTGGAGCTATTCCAGCATCCAGCGGAACTATGAATATATATACATCTATAGCAATACTTAACTCAAGAACATTTACAGATATATTTATAGACAAAAAAGATTTATTACCCATTCTTTTTAAAGAAAAATGGGATTCTGATAAGGGGGACTGGAAATCTGGCAAACCACCCACAAGAGTAAGCGCTCACCTTCTAATGGACCAAATTAGATTCACTAATTATGATAACCAAAAAGGCTTAATAAGACTTTCATTGGAATGGACAGATCCTGAGACTGCAGCAGAATGGACTAATAGTTACATTGCTTTGTTGAATGATTATGTGAGAGAGCAGGCAAAAGATGAGGCACAAAGAAGTATAGATTTTCTCGAAAAAGAGTTGATGGAAACCAGTGTTGTGAGCCTGCAAACTGTTTTATTTGGAATGATTGAGCAACAGACACAAACTATTATGTTGGCTGATGCTAGAACTGACTATGCCTTTAAGATCATAGATAAGGCAGTAGTACCTGATGAAAGATCAAGGCCTAATAGAACTATAATGGTAATTATTGCTGCTTTTGCTGGTCTTTCTCTATCGCTTTTTGCAACAGTTTTCTATATTTATACACTGCCTTTTATAAAAAGAGTTCTAGGTATGGATGAGTCTGAGCCATTATTTAATATTGATACAATACCTTTTCTTAAAAGATTGACTGGAAAAGATAGATAATTAAAAAATATAACACTTTTCTATAGGTTAGATATGAAATTCTTAATTACCGGCGGCGCTGGATTTATAGGCTCAGCATTAATCCGACATATGATCAATGATACCGACCATAGTATTTTTAATATTGATAAATTAACTTATGCTTCAAACCTTGATTCACTAAAAAGTATTGAGAACAATAATCGTTATAGTTTCCGTCAATTAGATATTTGTGATGATAACGCTATACAGATAGTCTTCAATGAATTTCAGCCAGATGCAGTTATGCATCTTGCCGCAGAATCTCATGTAGATCAATCAATTAGTCACCCAAAGAAATTTATAGAATCTAATATTCTTGGAACTTATATTATGTTAGAAGCATCTAGAAAGTATTGGAAAAATTTAAGTGGTTCAAAAAAAGAGAAATTTAGGTTTCAGCATATCTCAACAGATGAAGTTTTCGGTGACTTAGAAGGTACTAATGATTTTTTCACAGAATCAACTCCTTATGCTCCTAGTTCTCCTTATTCTGCTTCTAAAGCTAGTGCTGATCATCTAGTAAGAGCATGGTATAGAACTTTTGGTTTGCCAGCAATGATTACAAATTGTTCTAATAACTATGGTCCATATCAATATCCAGAAAAGCTTATACCCTTGGTTATAAAAAATGCATTGGCAGGGAGGAAACTCCCTGTGTATGGTGATGGATTGCAAGTCAGAGATTGGTTGTTTGTTGATGATCATGCAGAAGCCTTACTTACAGTGGCTGAAAATGGCGCAATAGGTGAGACCTATAACATTGGAGGTAATAATGAGAGAACCAATATTGAAGTTGTAAGGATGATTTGTAGAACTCTCAATAAAATTATTAGCTTGCCTCTTGCATCTGGTGTAAATAATTTTGAAGAGTTAATAACATTTGTTAAGGATAGACCCGGGCATGATGTTAGGTATGCAATCGATTGCTCAAAGATTAAAGACCATCTTGGATGGGAGCCCAAAGAAACTTTTGAGGGTGGTATGGAAAAAACAATACAATGGTTTGTCGATAATATAGATAATGTTAATGATATATAATTAATTACAATGAGTATTCAATCATTATGAAATGGAAGGGTATAATTCTTGCAGGTGGAACAGGTACAAGACTGCATCCTTTGACTTATTCTGTATCAAAGCAAATTCTTCCAATCTATGACAAACCCATGATTTATTATCCGCTATCTGTATTAATGTTAGCAGGAATAAGAGATATATTAATAGTAACTACTCCTCATGATTTAAATAGTTTCCAAAAGCTGTTAGGAGATGGATCATCTTTTGGTGTTAATATTGAGTATAAGGAGCAATCTAATCCGGATGGACTACCCCAAGCTTTTATAATAGCTGAAGAATTTATTGGAGAAGATAATGTTTGCATGATTTTGGGAGATAATGTTTTTTATGGTGAGGGTTTCAATAACCTTTTAAGTCAAGCAAGTCTTGTCAAGGATGGGGCGACTATATTCGGATATAAAGTAAATCATCCTGAGCATTATGGAGTAATAGAGTTTGATGATTCAAATAAGGTTATGTCAATAGAGGAAAAACCCCTTGAACCTAAATCAAACATAGCAATTACTGGACTTTATTTCTTTGATCGTCATGCTGCTGAATATTCAAAACAGTTAATGCCCTCATCAAGAGGCGAGATAGAAATAACTGACTTAATAAAGACATATATGGAAAAAGATCAATTATTCGTTCAGAATTTTGGAAGAGGATTTACTTGGTTGGATACAGGAACGCATGATAATTTAATGGAAGCAGCACAGTTTGTTCAAATAATGGAAAGAAGGCAGGGGATAAAAATAGCTTGTTTGGAAGAAATTGCTTATAACCATAATTGGATTGATAAGGGCAGTCTTGAAAAAAGTGCAAAAAGAATGATGAATTCTGAATATGGAAAATATTTAGAATCTTTATTTTAAAGAGAAGTTATAGATGATTGAATCAGAGAAAAGGATAATTCTTATTACAGGAGCATGCGGCCAACTTGGTTCAGAGCTATGCAGGACTTATGCAGATCTTGGATGGACCGTTTGCATAACAGATGTTGATTCCAATGAGTGTGAGAAATTAGCTCAAAGTTTAAACCAAGGAACTAATCAAAAACATCTTTTTTTTCCAATGGATATTACTTCTGAAGAATCAGTTGCAAATACTATAAGCCATATTGAAGACCAGCAAATAACTATAGATGTTCTTGTGAATAATGCTGGAACTGCTGTCTTCACTAATTTCACAGAAAGAACAAAAGATGAATTTATGAGAGTCTTGGAAGTAAACTTGTTTGGAACATTCAATTGCATCAACCAGATTGGAAACCATATGGTGAATAATAATATTAGTGGAGCAATCACTAATATTGGATCCATATATGGCGTTGTTAGCAGCGATCCAGAAATTTATACTGATTGTCCAAGAAACAATTCTGAAGTTTATTCCGCTTCAAAGGCAGGTATTATTCAAATGACCAATTATTTTGCGGTGCATCTTGCGGAAAGTAATATTAGGGTGAATTGTGTAAGTCCTGGTGGAATATTTAATGAACAAGGAGACGATTTTGTGAAGAATTATTCTCAAAAAACTCCTGCAAAAAGAATGGCTAAGACCCAAGAGATAGTGCAAGCAATTATCTATCTTTCTGACAATGAAACTTCTTCTTATATTTCAGGACAGAATCTATTGGTCGATGGAGGGTTAACCTCATGGTAGATTCAACTTATCATATTATTGGATCTGGGATCAGTGGTTTGGTTGCAGCTTATGAGCTTGCAAAAAAAGGCAAAAATGTTCGAGTTTATGAAAAACTAGATTTGGTTGGGGGGATTGCAAGAACAGAAGTTGTAAATGGAGTTTCTTACGATTGTGGACCTCACTTATTTCATACTAATAATCCAGAAATTAAAGACTATTGGCTGACGTTAATCAAAGATGAAGTTACTGAGCCTAATCTTTTCGGAGCTAATCTAATAAAAGGTCAGGTCTATGAATATCCAATTTCTTTTGAAAGTCTTGAAAAGCAATTTACAAAAGAGGAAATTAAAACAATAAAAAAGGAAATTGCCTCTACCAATAAAGAGGATCTGGCTGAGTCAAAAAATTATGCTGATTTTGTAAAAAATTTAGCAGGAAAATTTTTAACTCAATTATTTTTTACCAAATATCCTGAAAAGTTATGGGGCATACCAACGAGCCAGTTATCAGCTAAATTTGCACCTAGAAGAGTTGAAATTAGGGATAAGCAGAGGGCATTCCATTCTGGGGAAGGAAAATGGGCAGCAGTTTTAAAGGGTGGATGTGGTGCATTGGCCAATGCTATAGAATCAAGATTAAATAGTCTCGGTGTGTATATTGAGTTTAATAAAGAACTTGACCTAATTGAAATGTCAGATAATGATTCTAAGAACAATACGCAGAACATTAGTGCATTACATTTTATGGATAATGAGACAATTAATCTAAGTGCAAATGATGTAGTGATTTCTACAATACCTATAACGAAAATGTCTGAGCTTCTAAAAACAGAACATAAATTATGGTATAGAAATTTGAAAATACCATGCATATTGGTTGACAAGAAGGTAGATCTTCCTGGTGCTTATGATTGGCTTTATATTGATAATCCAGAGATTATCTTTCATAGGATAACCTTGCAAAATAGTTTTTCAGAGCAAGGCATACCAACTAATCATAGTATTCTAAGTTTAGAGATTGCTTGTTCAGATGGCGATAATATTGATCTAACTGCAAATAGCGAGCTTTTAAAAAAATGCATAGATGATCTTGAGACTTTAAAAATCATTGATAAAAAAGATGTTATTGAAACTCATTTAATTGATGCAAAAAATGTTTATCCTGCAATTTTTGTAGGTTATGAAGAAGAATTAAACAAAGCTAAAACAGTGACGGATAATATAAACAATCTCTATATGCATGGAGCTCTTGCAGAATATGAATATTCAGATTTACAAGTTTTAACAGCTAAATCTATAGATTTAATAGATATCCTATGTAAACAGTCATTGGGAGGATCGAATACTCTTATTAAAAATAAGTATGTAAAGCCATCAAAAGTAGTGGAGTTAGATCAACAGAAAATAGGAGAGAATCAGCCAACTTATATTATTGCAGAGATTGGATTAAACCATAATGGTGACTTGAAACTTGCAAAGAAAATGATTGATCAAGCTCATAGGTCTGGAGCCAGTGCAGCAAAACTTCAAACGTATAAAAAAGGACGAATCTCACCAAAAGTGAGAACTTCTAGATATTATGAGGATCTTGTTGATACACAAGAAAGTTTGTCAGAAATGCTCGATAATGTTTCATTTACACATGAGGAAACTCAAGAATTATTTGAGTATGGAAGAGAGATAGGCATCACTATATTCTCCACACCTTTTGATCTTGAATCATTAGCTTTATTGGAATCGATAAGCTGCCCAGCCTATAAAATATCTTCCATGGATATTGTGAACATCCCTTTGATTAAGGCAGTTGCTGATACAGGCAAGCCTATTATAATTTCAACAGGAATGTCTGATATTTCTGATATACAAGCTGCAACAGATGCTGTACTTTCCAGTAGTAATTCTCAATTGATACTTCTTCATTGTATTTCTTCTTATCCTTGCCCGCCCTCAAGTGCCAATATTAGAATGATTCAGAGGTTAGCTAATACATTTGAAACAATAGTTGGTTATTCTGATCATACAACTGGTGTTGATATATCTATGGCTGCTATAGCCTTAGGTGCGAAAGTTATCGAAAAACATTTCACTATTGATAGAAAGATGGATGGACCTGATCAAAATTTCTCCATTCTTGAAGATGAATTATCCCTTCTTACTTCCTCAGCAAGAAGAATTGAAGGAGCTCTTAAGGATAATGGCTATGGTGTTTTACCATCAGAATTAGCAACAGCTCAAAACTTGAGAAGAAGTTTATTTTTTAGTGCTGACTTCCCTATAGGCCATATACTCACAGAAGCAGATATTGAAATTAAATCACCAGGAATTGGGTTGCATCCAAAATTTCTAGAAATAGCTCTAAATCAGAAACTAAAAAGAGAAGTAAAGCAAGATCATCCCTTAGAATGGGAAGATATAATTCTTTAATTTTGGGTGATGATACATGCAAGAAGATATTGATCATTTAACTCAATGGATTAATGAAATTCAGGTCATTATTAATGACTTGAATTCAAAGAAGAGATCTTCTGATATTTTAGTTTTTATGATTGGAAGTACTTCTCAGGATAATGGAGAAGGTAGACCTTATCTCACACCCATTAGAAAGATATCTAATGGGTTTGTGTTTGGCTCAATTGTCTATTCTCAAACACAGGCAATACTTCTTTCTAGCAAGATTGATGGCCATGTTGATTTTATTTTTGTTGATGCAGAAAAAAAACTACCCATTAATAATAATCCAGATCATAGTCCTTTTGATTATTTTGAAATTACTGATAATAACCTGAATAAAAGTAGAATGGTCGAGTATGGAAACATAAGTTCAGTCTGTTCTAATATCATTCAATCAAGTCATATGTTCGCCTATAAAGGTAATGACATGACCGTTGATACAACTTGGCTTTTCTTGATTGAAAAGTTTAGAGAATTAAGTGGAATGAAAATATTAATTTATGGAGCAGGGAATATTGGTAATAAATTAGCACTAAAATTAGTCGAATGTGGTTGTGATGTTATTTTTATAACAAGAGATCTATTAAAGACTGAGACTATTATTGATTCACTGAATCGAATAAAAAGTCAAAGTGTTCTTTCTTCGATTACTGCTTCCATGGAACCTGAAATAAGCTCTAAAGATGTTGATGCCATTATTGGTTGCACCAATGCTGAACCTGTGATCAACGAAACAATGGTTGAGAATATGAATCAGAGAGGAGTAGTAATTGATATTGGCAAAGGAACTATATTTCAAAATGCAATAGATGCTTGTAATAAAAAAGGCATAGAGACTTGGCGATTAGATATCACAGCGATAATAAATTCTCTTATTTCATCCTCCACATCAATGCAGAGTTTATTGAGAAGCTCATTTGGGAGAAGAGAAATAATAGATAATATTTTTATAGTATCCGGAGGTTTTATTGGCAGTAAATATGACATTATTGTTGATTCATATATACAACCAAAGACCATTGTGGGTGTTTGCGAGGGATCTGGAAAAATATTTTTTGATTTAGACGAACTAGCACAAAAGAACCTTGAATTGGTTGAAGATTTTATTAAGAGGAGCAACCAAGCATCATGAATCCAAATATATATACTGTAATTCCAGCAAGAGGAGGAAGTAAATCAGTTCCACGAAAAAATATTAAACCACTCAATGGCCATCCATTGATTAAATATAGTATTGATTACTCTAATGCTTCCAGTCTTGTAAATAGAACTATAGTCTCGACCGATGATGAAGAGATTGCTGATATAGCCAAAGGTTTGGGTGCAGATGTTCCGTTTATGAGACCTCAGTCTTTGGGGGGGGATTTAGTTCAAGATTATCCGGTAGTAATGCATGCTCTTATTGCTTTGGAAGAGATATATGAAGAAACGATTGATATTATCATTTTATTGAGACCCACATCACCACTGCGACCATCGAATTTAATAGAATCAGGTATCAGTCTCTTAAAGAATGATCCGGCGGCAACTTCCGTCAGAGCTGTTGCATCATCAACGGAACATCCATATAGACAATGGGGTATGCAAGATGGTTATATTATTGGTTTTTCTAATGATTTAACTAGTAAAATCGAGCCATTTAATCTTCCAAGGCAAGAACTACCAAAGGTTTTTTTTCAAACTGGTGATATCGAAATCATTCGCAGACAAACACTTAAGAATGGCTCTATTTCTGGCGATCGTATTCTGCCTTTAACGATTAATTCCGATCAAGTTTATGATATTGATAGCCAAGAAGACTTTGATTTAGCTGAAAGAAATCTTGAAGCAACTAAGTAATAAAATAAGCTTAGGAACAGCAAAGCTGGGTATTGATAATTATGGATTTTCTTCGAATAGCTTACCTAAAGATAAAATTAGGTTTCTTGAAAAGTCATATAGATTCGGTATTCATGCATTTGATACGTCACCAAGATATGGTGATTCAGAAAAAATAATCGGCGGTTTTTTGAGTAATATGAATGATAGGCCTTTAATCAGTTCAAAAATTGATGGTTTGAAGGAAAACGATTATGAGTCTCCAAGAATTATGATCGAATCAGTTAAAAGATCCTTGGATAAAATGAATATATCTAAATTGGATGTATGTTACTTGCATCAAAATGATCTTCATATTATTTCTGATCCATACATTCATGAGGGGTTACTCACCCTAAAAAAAATGGATCTTATAGAATATTGTGGAACCTCAATATATAGTTATGAAGAGCTTGATTACACGGTTTCATCTGCTATTTATGACTTCATACAAGTTCCAGTAAATATTTTAGATACTTCTTACTACCATAGAATCTTAGATTATAAATCGGAGATAAAGATTGCTGCTAGATCAATATTTCTTCAAGGCATTCTCTTCCACAATGAATCAATTGCAAAAAAAATCAAATATAGTGAAACATTACTTCAATCTTTGGAAAAATTAGAGGCCTTGTGTGGCTCATTTGGAGTGGAGCTAAGCACTGCATGCATTGCTTACATTCATTCATTAGATAATATAGAGCAGATTATTATTGGCACAGCATCTATTGATAATCTTAAGGCTAATATTGATAGCACTAACTATGATTTAGATGAGAACTTGACTAAAATGATTGGTGATTTAGCTTCAAGCCCAAAGCCATGGACAAATCCTAGAAATTGGGCAGCATAAAAACTATATAAAATCATAAAAAATATAAGGAGAAGGGTTATCAAAGATACTTTTGAAGAACTACATGAACACTTAGATGATAAACACGATTGCTACGTTTGTGGCGGCAGGAATTTCTCATCTTGGGCGAAAGAAGAATATTTAGAAGCGCTCTACTGTAATGATTGTGAGATGATATCGATCAACCCACATTTTACAGAAGATGGATTAGACCAGTTTTATAATCACTACTATGAAAAACGAGTTATATCAAAGGAACTAGGCGAGCAAAGAAAAGAAATGTACATTCAAGATAGAGATTGGATTTTAAATCATATATCAAGAGGTAAAGTACTAGATATAGGGTGTTCTGGAGGAGACTTTCTAAGTACTTTTGATTCACATAGCTGGGATAAATATGGGATTGATTTAACCGATGATGCTCTTGATTCAGCATCTGGGAACCATGGCATTAAAACATTTAAAGGAAAAGTGTGGGAAACTGATGTAGGTCAAGATTATGACTTGGTTATGATGAGGGGAGTCATTGAGCATTTTAAAAACCCTCTTCCAGCTATGAAGAAAGCCATTGAGATTTTGAAGCCTGGAGGATTAATCTACTTAACTGCCACTCCAGCAGGAGATGCCTTTGCTTTTAATGTGTATAGGCATAAATGGCGATTATTCACACCGCTTGAACACATTCACTTCTTTTCAGAAAAACAACTCAATAAGTTGTTTGCAGAATTTGGCGCTTCACCTGTATCTATTCATTATCCTTACCAAGAAACACCCTATGCCAATGTCCTAGAGGATCAAGATAGAATCATGCAAGATATTGTTAAAATCAGTGATACAGGTTCTTTAGATGAAGTGGATATTTCACAAGCATTTCCCGGGAGTATGTTAACAGGAGCCTGGAAGAAAAATTGAATAAAGACATTGAAAAAACTAATTCTGATAAAGAAATTACAAATATATTATCTTTACTTCTTCAGCTTTTCGAGTTTGTGGATTCACGAAGAAAAATTCAAGGAGTTGTATTACTGGTTCTTACTTTTTTTGGTTCAGTTGCAGAAATAGTAAGCTTAGGTGCTGTTGTACCTTTTATTAGTGTTTTAGTCGAACCGGAAAGTATTTTTTATAGTGATTATATGTCCGATTTTATTAACTTTTTCAATATTAATACTCCATCTGAATTGCAGTTACCTCTAACGATAATGTTCTGCATAGCTGCAGTATCTGCAGGCGCAATAAGATTAATTTTATTATGGGTTAGCATTAGATTATCAAATGCAACAGGTGCTGATTTAAGCATAGATGTTTATAGAAAAACATTATTTCAACCATATACCATTCATGTTCAAAGAAGTAGTAGTGAGATTATTAGTGGCATCACCCAAAAGGTTGGAGCGGCTACAGCAGTATTATTATCTTTAGTTACTGTTGTAACTTCATTCTCACTTTTATTGGCAATATTGGGAACCCTTATTTTTATTGATCCTCTTATTGCATCACTCACATTACTTATTTTTGGTATTGGTTACTTTTTAATAGCTTTTAATACCAGAAAAAACTTGAAAATGAACAGTCTAAGTATTGCTTCTGAGCAGACTAATGTTGTTAAAGCTTTGCAAGAAGGCCTAGGTGCTATTAGGGATATTTTATTGAATGGAACTCAGGAGATTTACACTGATGATTATAGACGAGCTATACAAAAGCTAGTAAAAGCAAGGGGTGGAAATTCTTTTATTAATGAGGCTCCAAGATTTGGAATGGAATCATTGGGTATGATTTTGATTGCATTATTAGCTTATAGTCTAAGCTTTCGTGAAGGCGGGATTAATTCAGCCCTCCCTATATTGGGCGCTCTAGCCTTAGGTGCACAAAGGTTATTACCACTCTTACAGCAATTGTATGGTAATTATTCTGTAGTTATGGGTAGTAGAGGGTCATTAATTGATGTTTTATCTCTACTTAACCAACCACTTCCAGAATATGAATCACTGCCTATACCAGATTCATATATTTTTAATCACCAAATAGAATTTAATGGCATTAGTTTTAAATACCCTGGGGAGGATAACCATGTATTTAAGGATCTTAACTTTTCCATTGAAAAAGGCCAGTCGCTAGGAATTTGTGGTACCACTGGAAGCGGTAAAAGCACAACAATTGATATTCTGATGATGCTTTTGAACCCCAATGAGGGACAATTACTTGTGGATGGCAAAGTACTAGGACAAGAAAAACTTAGATCTTGGCAGTTATCTATAGCTCATGTACCACAAAATATTTTTCTTTCTGATAGGTCCATTACTGAGAATATCGCATTTGGTATTCCTCCTAATGAGATTGATCAAGACAAAGTTATTGAAGCTGCTAAGAAATCTCAAATTTTAGAATTCATAAATGAGTCTCCCAAAGGGTTTAAAACCATAGTTGGTGAAAGAGGTGTTCGATTAAGTGGAGGTCAGCGACAAAGAATAGCACTGGCTAGAGCATTTTACAGAAATGCTTCTATACTTGTTTTTGATGAGGCAACCAGTGCTCTTGATAGTGAAACAGAGATGAATGTTATGAACTCAATTAGTGGTTTAGATTCAAATTTAACGACTATCATCATTGCTCATAGATTAACAACTCTGAAGCATTGCGAAAAGATAATTCAATTGGAACATGGAAAAATTACTTTTTCTGGTTCTTATGCTGAACTAGATGTTAGTAAACACTAATTTATATATTAAATAGATATGTCCTTTCTTAGAAATAATTTATCTAATAAAATCCTTTTTGAAGCAACAAAAAATATTCTTACAAGGAATGAAAGGTTTAGAGATATACATAAAGGTGAAAGTTGTTATATTTTTGGTAATGGAGCGTCTATAAAATATTTTGACATAGAGCAATTTAATGATCGAATTACTATTGGGTGTGGACTTCTATTTTTGCATAAAGATTTTAAAAAGCTTAATACTAAATATTACTATACTGGACATCCTTTTTTTTATTATCCGTATTGGACCAATCCTTATAGTAAATCGTTTGAAAGAAATACCTTAGGATCGATTTATAAGTCGAATATATTTGAGCATCGAGATATAGAGTATTTTGTAAGTTTAACTAATTACTTAGGCTTAAGAGGAAAAAATATTAACTACCTTTATCATTATGATAAAGTTTTCACTATTAAAGAGGGTTCAGATCTAACTGGAAAGTATACATTTATGGATTCAGCTCTTACAGGAATGCTTGGTATTGCTGTTTATATGGGCTTTGAAACTATTACTTTAGTAGGATGTGACTATGCATCTACACCAAAAATGAGTGGGCATTTTTATGAATATGGAAAGAGGAAATTGAATGATAAAAAGTTTATTTATTCTGAAAAACCTTTGCTTGCAATCAATGAATGCGTTAATCTTCGTACAGTCACAATCAATGATGATTTTACTGGAGATATAGTTAATGAAATTGACTATAAAACCTTGATGAAACAAGAACTTAACTATAGTGAGAATAATGAAATCATTGACTCTTCGGCATTGATAGCCTTAGATAAGACCAATATGAATTATAGAATATTTAGTGAAAAATGAGGTTGATATGTTTAATGGAAAAACAATTTTAATTACAGGCGGAACAGGATCTTTTGGTAAAAAATATACCGAAATTATTCTTAAGAACTACAGACCTAAGAAACTCATCATTTTTTCTAGAGATGAGTTAAAGCAATATGAAATGGAGCAAGATTTTAATGATGATTGCATGCGATATTTTATTGGCGATGTAAGAGATCTTGCAAGACTTGATCAAGCAATGATTGATGTTGATTATGTTATTCACGCAGCTGCTATTAAGCATGTAACAGCAGCTGAATATAATCCTATGGAATGCATTAAAACTAACATCAATGGTGCACAGAATGTAATCACTGCTTCTATTAATAATGGGGTTGAAAAAATTATTGCATTATCAACAGATAAAGCTGCCAATCCAATTAATTTGTATGGAGCAACAAAGCTAGCATCAGATAAGCTATTTGTAGCTGCTAATAATATCGGTGGAAAACAGAAAACTAGGTTTTCAGTTGTTCGATATGGGAATGTCATAGGTTCTAGAGGTTCTGTTGTTCCTTATTTTAATAAGCTAATAAAACAAGGAGAAACGCATCTACCCATTACCCATGAGGCAATGACTAGGTTTTGGATAACTCTAGAGTCAGGTGTTAATTTTGTTTTAAAGAATTTCGAGAGGATGAGGGGAGGAGAAATTTTTGTTCCAAAAATTCCTTCCGCCAATATTATGGATGTTGCAAAAGCGGTCGCACCTGAGATGCCTGCAAAAATAATTGGAATCAGGCCTGGCGAAAAACTGAATGAAGTTATGTGTCCAGCAGATGACTCTCATCATACAATTGAGTTTGATGATCATTTTGTGATAGCTCCCAGCGTTATCTTTTTTACATCCAATAATGACTTCACAACAAATAAAATCAATGAAACTGGAAAGTATGTTGAAGAAGGTTTTGAGTATCAATCTGGTAGTAATCCTCATTTTCTATCCATTGAAGAAATTCAACAACTCCTATAAATAAGATAGAATTAGACTTATGATTCCATATGGTCGACAGGATATTACCGATGAAGATATTGATGCGGTTAGGAAAGTTCTTCAATCGGATTTTCTAACTCAAGGCAGTGCCTTACCTGAATTTGAGAACAGCATCTGTGATTACACGCAAGCACGTCATGCGATAGGGGTTAATAGCGGCACATCGGCATTGCATTTAGCATGCAGAGCCATGGGCTTATCCAAGGGTGACATACTTTGGACTTCAGCAATAACATTTGCTAGTTCAGCTAATTGTGGTCTTTTCTGTGATGCAAGGGTCGACTTTATTGACATTGATCCAGAAGATTGGAATTTAAGTATTGAAAAACTAGAGTGTAAATTAAAATTAGCAGAATCAAAAAATAAACTTCCTAAAATAATTGTCATCGTTCACTTTGCAGGGTTATCTTGCCATCTCCAAGCAATGCATGATTTATGCAAGAAATATGGTATTTATTTAATTGAGGATGCTTGCCATGCTTTGGGTGCTAAATATAATAGCGAGCCAATTGGTTCATGTAAGTTCAGTGATGTTGTTACATTCAGCTTTCATCCAGTAAAAAGTATC
>JABHDX010000161.1 GCA_018672815.1 Gammaproteobacteria bacterium
ATCCGGAGCTTGCAAAAAGGCTCGATCCAGTTTTGGCCGGGAGACGTCTGGCTAACTATTTAAAAGTGATGACCCTGGAAGCTCAAACTGTAACCAGAGCCTGCGGAAAAAGTCATGTCCTGAATCTTGAACCTGAAGACCTGGTTGCACTGACAGTAGAGTCGGCTGCAATGGCACAAGTTCCACTTGCAGGAACTGACTGGATCCCTGGAAAAAATAAGCTTTGAGAGGAGTTGAGAGGGATTTTAGAGCACCGAGGATGAAATTAAGAATATCCAACTTGGATTATCAGCAAAATATTAAATCTAAGAGACTTACTTAACGTCTAGACAAAGAAATATAATACTCCCTTATAATTTACCCCAGATAGGAACAACGAAATAAGAATGAAAACTTCTGTAATAAATAAAGTAGGACTTGAACGGCAACAAACAGTGAAACAGGTCGCTAAGGTTCTCCAGCACCACCCTCCTCTCCTAAAAACTCTTCCTCTGCTGACTGATAATACTAATAGGATTTTCCGAAGTGCTAAAACTAAGAGTCTAGAGACTCAAGAAGCGCACTGGCTCCGCCCATTGATACATAAAGTAGTTACTCGCATTTATGGCTAGATGCTTCCTTAGATGGCTTCACAATCAGACACGCCTCCAAGTAAAATCCCCACACATTGTAAAACGAACCGATTGATGTTATATATTGGGTTCTCCTACATCTGGAAACCAATATTGATACTCGGTGTTCATCTTTCTTTTAATATAGTAGAATAAAATTATATTAATTTTGTTATTCTAAAATTGATTTATGAATTCATCATAAATTGTATTGATTTAAATAATTTTTTAACTAATAAAATCAAAAGGTTACTATGAATCCAGAAAATAAAGCAAAAGAACTTGGTATTCCATTTAGGGATGATGCTGAAATAGGTTATTTGAATATGGTAGTGAGTTATGGCAATATGCTAATAACCTCAGGGCATGTTTCAAAAATAAAAGGAAAGCTTGGGGATGATTTAAACGTTGATCAAGGATATCTTGCAGCTAAAGAGTGTGGTATATGGATTTTACAAACTATTCATCAAAAAATTGGAAGTCTGAATAATATCAAAGTATTAAAACTGTTTGGCATGGTTAATTCAACTTTAGATTTTACTGATCAACACCTTGTGATAAATGGTGCTTCAGATTTATATCATGAAATATTTGGAAAGGATAGTCATGGTTATCATGCTAGGAGTGCTGTAGGATTTGCTCAGTTACCTACAGGGGTTGCTGTTGAAATAGAGGCTGTTTTTGAATTGATTGATTAAAATCATAGATTTAAATTATAAATCATATGGGAGTTAATATATAATGGAATTAAAACGATGACCACGAAGATAGTTTGAATTGGAGGACTCAATTATCCATTCGAAATAAAAAAGACTAAAAAGGTCAGTCATACATTCAGTTGGGTGATTGACCTCACCCACTAAATTCTTTATAGTCAAACACCCTCCACAGCCTAGCCAACATTTCCTATACAGTAATCATTAGTGAGGATTTAGGTGTCTCTCAGTTCCACCCCGACCTCAAGCGCACCCAAGTGGCAATTTCTGAGCGGAATGGCTTAAGGATCAGTCAGGTTACTGATGAGGTTCTATACACCGGGCTGGTTGAGATGCAGGAACTACCAGAGCTGAAATAATGATGGGGGAGTAGGCAGAGTTTGGCCCCGCCCATTCATACTTAAAGTAGATAGGTTCATTTATGCCTAGATGCTCCATTAGATGGTGCCGCCAGTCAGACACCTTCCAAATAAAATGCCTATTCTTGTAAAATACACCACAACACCTAACCTGAACATGGTAAAAAAATTTCTATGAAGATTGGTAGCAATACTTCCTGTTTTTTTGGAATCGGAACTAGTTTCAGACTGACATTCTGTGGAGGCTAATGTACGTGTTAGTCATTTATATTATAATTGATTACATAAATAAGTTTTCTATAACACAACAGATTATCAATATATTGACTTGATGAATGGTTTTTAGAGATCCATAAAATACACCAATATTTGTAAAATATTTCTTAAAGCTCATTTAGTATCAGGAATAAGTTAAATATTACTTGACATCAAATTGGTTATTACACTACATTTAGCAATCAACAAATATGTAATATCTAAAGTATCGTCTTAGGACTATTCCTTCAGAATGGTTATAATTA
>JABHDX010000162.1 GCA_018672815.1 Gammaproteobacteria bacterium
AGTTGTTGCAGTGAAGCACCCAATTCTCTGTTTAATTCATTACCGGAACATTCAAATATTGTTGCCACATCTAATCCATTAGTTTGAAGAAGGGAAGAAGTAAAACCAGCATTTTTATGCAATTCACTATAGGCCTCAATCGAATACAACATGATATGTTGTTCACCCTGTAATATACGCTTAGGATCCATCCCACTTTGCCTACAATGGTCAATAAGAAGTGAATTGCCATGTGGAACCTCACTTACAAATAAACCACCAGGCTTTAAAAGATCAAAAGCTTTCTTTAGAAACTCTTTTGGGTTTGTTACATGCTCAATCACATTCCATGCCATAATTAAATCAAATTGTTTTTCTGTTTGATAATTATCTAATGTATCTGGGAATACTTTTATGCCTCTTTCAGTGAGCCATTTTGAGGCAACTGGATTGAGTTCTATGGCTTCGCATTCCCAATGATTATCTTTAAAAACATCAATCACTTCACCAACTCCACACCCAATATCAAGGACTCTCTTTTTAATGTCAGTATCTTTAAAGAATTCTAAAATCTGTTTATATTTATTTTGGCCAATTAGCTCTTTTCTCTTAGCAAAAAATGGAATCATAGACTTTGTAAACATTTCAGAATAATAATCATCTGAATATAATTTATGTAGACATTCATCATTTAGTCGTGGGCTGACATAAACACTATTGCAGCTTTTACATTTTTGATGCTTAAATCCATTAAGAGAAAATTCAGAGTCAGCTTCACTCGAATTGCAGTGAGGGCAATTGACATGGACTATGTACTCTTCTTTTAGAGTATTTTCATCAGAGTAATAAATTGAAAGCATTTGCTTCCAAACATCCTTAACTGAGGTAAAATTTGGTTTTACATCAGAAGCGTTTAGAACAGATTGTTTTTTCATAATTCATTCTCTCTAATAATTAAGTGTATTTTGATCATTTTTTATCAGATCTTCCACTAATTTTAAATCTTCGACTGTGTCTACACCTATACTTCTCGTTTTAGCCTCTAACATAAACACCTTATCGCCATGCTCTAATATTCTCAACATATCACAAGACTCTTGTTGTTCTAGGTCGGTAGGCTCCATGGATAAAAACTTCTTTAAATAATTGGATCTAAATACGATTAAACCTGTCTGTATCAACATTTGGTGATAAGTACCCTTGCTCCAATTAGATGGAATAGGCTTCCTAGAGAAATATAATGCATGAGAGTTTTTATCCACCACGACCTTAACATTATTCTCATCTTGAAAATCATCCAAATCATTTGCTATATTCATCAAGTTCACAATGTTGACTTCAGAACGATTATTAAGTTCAGCAATGGCATGACTAACATCCATTGGGTCAAACATAGGCTCATCTCCCTGGACCATAGCAACAATATCAAATTCATACCCATATTCATTTTTTAAAATATCTAGCGCTTCTGCTGTTCTTTCTGTTGCTCTTTCATGCAATTCAGAAGTCATTAATGCAATTCCTCCTATGCTCTCTATATAATCAAAAATAGCTTTATCACAAGTTGCAACACAAACAGTATTGATATTTTCAATTATTTGGCTTCGATAATATACATGTCCTATCATAGGCATACCATTGATCATTTCCATTGGCTTACCAGGAAAACGTGAAGATCCCATCCTTGCTGGGATGATTGCTACTGATTTTAAATTACTCATTTTGAATCTTGACTAAATTTAATTTAATCAACTGATAATGCACTTCTTGAAGCAACATCTATCATTCTGAAGTCAACACTGTAAGCAATAAAATTATACTCTTTCTTAGCTGACTCGAGTAATTGAAGATCAGGTTCAACAATATGAATTCCACCACTTTTGTTTAATTTTTTTGCAACTTTATTAATAGTTTCAATAACATGAAGGTATTCACTATTTTCAAATTGACCGGGTATATTCATTGATCCAGATAAATCATAAGGCCCTATGATATAGCCATCTATGTCATCCAATGAAAGAATAGCCTCCAATTCATTCAAAGCATCAATATGTTCAATTTGTACTATAATGACAGTTTCTTCCTTACTTCTCTCAAGGTAGTGTTCAAAACCAATTCCATAACGTTGGGCTCTAGCTAAACCAAATGAACGTTTCCCCTTTGGCGGGTAGTAAGCTGACTGAACAGCTAATTGTGCATCGGCAAGAGAATTAACCATAGGTACAATAATCCCATGAGACCCAGCATCTAAAACTCTTTTTATAAGATTAGGATCGTTATTAGTGATTCTGACCAATGGTGAAACATCGCATAACTCAATTACTCTGATTAAATCTTCCGTCTGCTGAATATCGATGCCGCTATGCTCTAAATCAATAGTCAACCAATCAAATCCAGCTTTAGACATTATTTCAGCAATGCCAGGATGTCCTAGAGTAATCCACGATCCAATTGTTTGTGTATTATTTCTAATTTTTTCTTTTAACTTCATAAATATTATTCAATAACTAGATCTAATTATCGCCTATTTAAGGTGACTTGTGAATTTTACAGTGAATAAGGTCTCTTCTTTGGTGGTTGCTCAAGGTAAGTGTAGATATTGTTTATAAAAAAAGGTATTACAATATTATAAAAATCTTTCATTAAAAAAGACCAAATTTTCATCCCAGTAGGATGCTCAGATTCATGCAATAACCCCTTGGAGTCTAGGGCTTCAAAAAAATGCTCATTGAGAAGTATCTTTTTTTGAACTGATGATTCTAAGTATTGTACCGATAGATAAAACAATTCTTCTTTTAAGGAGCCATCCAACAAGATTGGATGTGAGAATTCTTTTGTATAGCGATATGGAACACCAACTATGGTTTCAATATGGTGAATCAAAGTTACTGCTTTTGACGGATGCAAGCCAAAATTGACTTGTTTAGTATTCAAATCAAGCATAGAACTCCAAGGCGAACCCATTCCATAGGCATGCTTTGAAGAAGAGTTGAGACAATCAGCATCTTTACCTATACCGCAAATAGACCAAAACGGATGTAGACTTCTGATTGATTCAGGCAAAAGTCTAAAATATTCTGCTAAAGGTCCCATTTCATGTGAAGGCGTATTTTTTATATCAAAAGGTATATCTGTATTACATAAATTCATAGATGCGGCAGGTGAAAATATTGTTGATTCTTTCCCAATCTTTGCAAGTAAAGCATGATGCAATCCTTGTATTTTTTGATTCTTAGATAATCTAACTCTCCCCAACTTACTGATATTACCTGTTAAATAAATAGTATCGCCTTTGTTA
>JABHDX010000024.1 GCA_018672815.1 Gammaproteobacteria bacterium
AAACAATTACAAGTTGATTTTGACGAAGATAAAATATTTTTAAAAGAAATGGATGTTTCTTGCGTTGATGATATACATTCAGTTGCTAATTACTTAGAGGAGCTAGATATTCGTCTAGATATACTTATTAATAATGCTGCGATTGATCCCAAGGTTACAAAGAAGGAAGGCATTAAAGAAACCTCAAGGTTAGAGAATTTTTCACTCGATCAATGGAATAATCAAATATCAGTTGGTCTAACCGGTGCATTTCTATGTAGCCAAGTCTTTGGGAGTAAAATGGCTGCAGATAATAAGGGAGGTGTTATCCTTAATATAGCTTCTGATTTATCCGTTATATCTCCTGATCAAAGACTCTATAAAAAAGAAGGACTGGGCGCAGATGAACAGCCTGTAAAGCCAGTCACTTATTCTGTAATAAAGTCTGGATTAGTAGGCTTAACTAGGTATCTAGCTACTTATTGGTCGGATCAAAATATAAGATCTAATGCTTTGTCACCAGGGGGAGTATTTAATGAACAAGATGATAAGTTTGTTAAGCAGCTTAGTTCATTGATTCCTCTAGGTCGGATGGCTAATAAAGATGAATATCGATCAGCTGTGCAGTTTCTATGTTCTGATGCCTCATCATACTTAAATGGTCAGAATGTAATAATGGATGGTGGAAGATCTATTTGGTAGAGCAGTATTATTGATTACTTTTTTCTGTAGTAATATTTATGAAATTTTAGTTTTCTTATATCAATTATTAATTATATTACATCTCTTTTTGTTTTTTTAAATATGTTATTTTTAAGTTTTTTTAGGTCTTGATATGTGTGGATTTACTGGTTTTCTTATGTCTGAAGCAGGTAAAATCAATGAAATGGAAGAAGTAGTTTCTTCTATGAATTCTACTCTCACTCATAGAGGCCCTGATGACAAGGGTTTATGGATTGATAATGATGAAGGGATTGCGTTAGGACATAGGCGATTATCCATCTTAGATCTTTCGACAGCAGGACATCAACCTATGCATTCCCTAAGTAATCGTTTTACAATGGTCTTTAATGGGGAAATTTATAATCATCTAGAAATAAGGAAAGAGCTTGAATCATCCAAAGCAAATATTTTTCATTGGAAGGGTCATTCAGATTCAGAGACATTATTAGCTGCTATTGAGGAATGGGGATTAGAGAAGGCTTTACAATTATCTATAGGGATGTTCTCTATTGCATTATGGGACAGAGATAAGAGAGTGCTTAGTCTGGCTAGGGATCGTTTTGGTGAGAAGCCGCTTTATTATGGTTGGGTAAATAAATCTTTTGTTTTTGGTTCAGAATTAAAGGCTATTAAGGCATATCCAGGTTTTAACAATCCTATTTGTCGAAGAGCGTTATCCAATTATTTACGTTTTATGTATGTTCCAGCTCCTCAAAGTATATATGTAGATATTTTTAAACTAGAGCCTGGTCAATACTTAGAGATAGGATCTAAAGACATAACTGGTCAAACAGTAAAAATAAAAAAGTATTGGTCACTTGAAGAAGAAATAAAAGAAGCCCAACTTAATTTGTTTACCAATGAGTCTGAGGCATTAGAAACCCTTGAATCAGCCCTGAATGAGTCAATAAAAATGCAAATGTTATCAGATGTTCCTTTAGGAGCATTCCTTAGTGGAGGAGTAGACTCATCTCTTATTGTTGCTTTAATGCAGAAACAATCATCACAATCAGTAAAAACTTTTACAGTGGCTTTTGAGGAATCAGAGTTTGATGAATCTCCCTTTGCTGGCGAGATTGCTAGACATTTAGGCACTAATCATCATGAATTATTTGTTTCTTCTTCAGAAGCGCAGGGCGTTATCTCTAAACTACCAGTAATTTATGATGAACCATTCGCAGATTCATCACAGATACCAACACACTTAATTTCCATGGCAGCAAAAAAAGAAGTAACTGTTTCGTTATCTGGCGATGCTGGAGATGAGTTATTTGGAGGTTATAATAGATATTTCTGGGGACCTAGAATATGGAGCAAAATATCTTGGATACCTTTCTTTATGAGAAATATGATTAGCTCATCTATATGCAGTATTTCTCAAGAAAGATGGGATATATTGGGTGCATCTATAAACAAATTTCAAAAAGCCTCTCAAGGAATAAATCGCTTGGGAGATAAGGCATATAAATTGAGTGAAACACTTAATAATGTTAAATCAATTGATGACTTATATTTTAATTTAATTAGTATTTGGCATGATTCTTCAAATATTATTAAGGGAATAGATTTATCTAATGCAGAGGCTATAAATAGCCGCAAGAAATATCCAAGATCTTTAGATCTTGATGATGCTTCTTCCAGGATGATGTTTTGGGATAGTCTTAATTATTTACCTGATGATATTCTTTGCAAAGTGGATCGAGCAGCTATGGCTTGTAGTTTAGAAACACGTGTTCCATTCTTAGATCATAGGGTTTCAAAAATTGCTTGGCAGCTTCCTACTAATAT
>JABHDX010000163.1 GCA_018672815.1 Gammaproteobacteria bacterium
CAGTTTCGCTTTCTATAATTGCTTGTTCAATTTTGGATTCAGGGTAATCAAACTCTAAAGCTACAAATCTTTGTCTAGTGCTTTGTTTTAAATCTTTTAAAATACTTTGATAGCCTGGATTATAAGAAATTGCCATACAAAATTCTGGAGTAGCCTGAAGAACCTCACCTATCTTTTCAATTGGTAAAACTCTTCTATCGTCACATAGAGGATGAATAACAACTGTAGTGTCTTTTCTAGCCTCAACAATTTCATCCAAGTAGCATATTGCTCCAGATCGAACGGCTTTAGCTAATGGCCCATCTATCCAAACTGTATCACTGCCAGCTATTAAATATCTTCCTACTAAGTCAGAAGCTGTTAAATCATCATGGCATGAAACAGTTATGAGGGGTCTTTTGAGGCGCCAACTCATATACTCCATAAATCGCGTTTTTCCACATCCTGTTGGACCTTTAAGTAAAACTGGCAATTGATTCTTATAAGCGCTTTCAAAAACCTCAATTTCATCACTTACTGGATGGTAATAAGGCTCATCTTGTATTATATAATTCTCAGGTTTTATAGAATTTGCGTCCATTAATATTTCTCAAAATAAAAGTTAAAACTATATGACAAATATAATTATGGCAAGTTGTTTATTATTTAGGACGAGAATCTAATTGAAACAATATGGAATTATTTTCCATTCATCATCGTCATTTATTTCAATTTGCATAAAACAAGGGCCGCCATCATTATTTCTTGTATGACCACAAGCTCCTGGATTTACAACCCATGGCTCTTTTTCTTGATCGCAAACTTGATAATGGGTATGACCATAAATAATTAATTTTGAGTCGGGGTATGCTTTTCTCAATTCTTCATGGGCAGCATGATGGCCAAATCTATCTCCATGCTCAATTGTGATAGTTTCATTATTAACTTTAATAACATTAACTTTTTTTAATTTTGATATTATTTTTTTATCTTCTTTATCAAAATAATTTTCAGGGATATCATTATTCCCAGCAACCAAAAAAACTTTGTCGCAGTACCTATTTAAATCTAAAATAATGCTTGTACTACAAATATCACCAGCATGAATTATAATATCAGTATTCTTAAGATAAGAGATTATGTGGTTATCGATATGACCGTGCGTGTCTGAAATTACTGAAATTAAGCTAACTTTTTTCATTCCTAAAAAATTGTGGCACCAAAAACTTTAACTTGATCATTTTCCATACCAAGTACTAAACGTCCTAAATAGTCACCCTCTATTTCAACGCTATTCTGCTTATAAAGAACTGTTACAAATTCTTTTCTTCTTAAACAGCCTAAGCAATCTCCGCGTTCTGACAAACTAGTCAATAATTTATTGTTTGCCCACTGTTTACCAATTTCAACTTCATGAGCCCCCAGCAACATTGTTTCTGAGAAATCTTTGGTAAAACTTCCATAATCCTGATTATTAGAAGATTTTATTAGGTCATCCCAAATAGGGTTTGCAATTTTTATTATCTCATCATCCGTTTTTTCAATAAAATTCATTTACCCTACCTTTTTCTTCTCCTCATCAACTATATGATAAATTGGCGCTTTTTCCATTGTAAATTTACCTGTTTTAGGATCTCTTCTAGATAATGTTAAGCAATGCCAATTTTTATCATCCAGTTTCATATGATCACCGCGGTAGTAATATCCAGGCCAACGAGTCTCTTCACGGAATAATGTATGTTCAGTTACACATTGTGAAACTAATGCACGGTGTCTTAATTCCCAACCTCGCATTAATTGATGTAAATCCTCAGCACCAATATGCTCTAAATCTTCTTGTAGTATTTCTAAGTGATGTAAACCTTTTTTAAGGCCATTCCCATTCGTCATATAATTACTTGATATACCACCGCAGTATTCATCCATAATCTTTTGAAGACGCTGGAGTCCTTGGATTGGTAAAATATAACTTGGAGAAACTGTACCTGCTGTAATTTCGTTACGTCCAACAGTGTAGTTTTCTAATGGTTTAAATACTTCGTCTTTAAAGTTACTAATTTGTTTCTCAGATACACTAGGTTTGCTTTCCATATCATTTATGTATTGAACAGCAGCTTTGGCAGCAAGACGTCCTTCGGTAAATGAACCGGAAGAGAATTTATGAGCTGTTCCACCCACAGTGTCTCCAGCACCAAATACACCGTCAACTGTCATCATTCTGTTATATCCCCAGAAATATTCTTTTGGAGATAAATCGGATGGACCACTTACCCAAGCTCCGGAACATGTAGCATGTGAACCCATCACATAAGGCTCTGATGTTGTTAGTTCTGGATTTTCATATTTAGGATCTATGTTTTGCGAAGCCCATACTACAGCTTGGCCAACGGTCATACCCAAGAAATTTTCCCAGCCAATAGTTTCTAAATGGGGGTCCTGGAATGCTTCCATAGTTACCATATGAATAGGGCCTCTACCAGCTTTTACTTCTTCTAAAAAAGCATGGTTTCTTAAACAAGTTGGTGTTGGATGATGGTCAATATATTCACCAACCATTTCTTTAGTTTGGTCATACCATTTAGACTCATACTCTTCACCATAAGTATTTTGAGTATATGTTTTAAGATGTAAGAAGTATGCTCCAACTGGACCATAACCATCTTTAAATCTACATAGTACAATTCTATTTTCCATCTGAGTCATTTTAGCACCAACGGCTATAGGTAATGCATAAGCAGATCCGTTGCTCCATGGTGCATACCAGGTTCTTCCCATTCCTTCTCCTACTGCTCGAGGTTTAAATATATGTGAAGCTCCACCTGCTGCAACTATTACAGTCTTAGCTCTAAATACA
>JABHDX010000025.1 GCA_018672815.1 Gammaproteobacteria bacterium
AGTAAGAAGCATTTCCATAGCATTTTTCTTATTAACATTTCTAGAAAGAGCAACCATTGGGGTTGAACAAAAAAGACCAATATTCACTCCAGGGGTAGCAAACTTAGATTCATGAGAGGCAATGGCAAGATCACAACTTGCTACTAATTGACAACCTGCAGCGGTAGCTACCCCATCAACTTCAGCAATAACCGGTTGCGGTATACTCACTATTAACTGCATCAATGAAGAGCAAGCATCAAAAAGGTTTTTAAAGTAGGCTTCACCGCTATCATCATTCTCTCTAGCAGCTGTTATTTCTTTTAAATTATGCCCTGAACAAAATATATTTCCTTTCGCTGCTATAACTATAACTTTTATCGATTGATCAGAAGATGCGCCTTTAATCTCATCCATTAGAATGCTCATCATGTTCTCAGATAAAGCATTTTTTTGGTCTAAATTATTCATGATAAGACGCAAGATTCCCTTATCAGATTTTTCTTTAATTAAAATTTTTAAATTTTCTTCCATGACAAATCTATTAAAAGCTATTTTGTTTTTCTAGTCTAATATAGTTTTCTATATTAAAAAGTTTAAAGATATTAATTTAACTTTATAACTTCTTTGCAACTAACAACTTACAAACCATTTAGGCCTATCCCTTTTTTTCCATTTACTAAAATGAGCTTTTTCTCCCATATAAAATTGATGATATGCAATTACTGAATCATCGCATTTATATTTATCTGGCATACATTGTGGCGGTTGTTTGAATGGTTTGTCTCTTCTAATCTTATCTGGAGGCTGTTCTAGAACATCTCTTAATAATAAATCTGTGGCATGTTTTTTTTCATACCGGTATGTATATTCATCTGCTAGAGCTATGAATAATTGATATAACCAAATGTACTGAGCTTGATTGTCTCTAGTCCAAACTGTGCTTGGATGATTTAAATGTGCTCTTTTATATAAAGAAAGACTGTCTGCTCTATCATCACCATCACACACTCTATGAGCAGTCGATAACATTTGTGCATACTCTAAAACCATTTTTACACAATGTTTGTCGTTGTGTTCAATGGCAGCAATCTGAGGATCATTATTTAAATAAAAAATATTCATTTCCACTCAATAGTTGGGACTAGATCTTTTTATGAGCTAAGTTATAGACAGGCTGAGTTACTGAGTATGCCCAATAGAAAAAAATAAACTGTAATGGTAGGCGAGTATAAAGCAGTGAAATTGAGAGATCAGGAAAAGCTTCAGGTGTAATGGCCATATAAATATTAGCGGGATAAACAGCAACTAGTAGAGCAACTAATCCCCAACCAGAAATTTTACGTAGTCGAGGAATCAAGACACATACACCTCCTAGTACTTCAAAAAAACCACTGATATAAACAGCCTCCGAATGCAATGGAAAAGCTGGAGGCATAATGGATAAATAAAATTCAGGATTAATAAAATGATCTAAACCAACGTTAATAAAAAAAGCAGCCAATCCAAATAGAATTATTTTTCTCCAGAAACTAACTGGTAGTTGCAGTGCTGAAGAAATATTAGATATAAAATTCATTAAGACTCTCATTCCCACTCAGCAAAACGATGCCCTGAAATCATTGATATTAGAGCATCTGAAAAAAGTTTGTATGTAAAATACAGAAAAACTATAAAACATGGTTTTATAGAGGTGTTTGTATCGACTTTGCATGAGAATAATCGCTATTCTATAAGGGGTCAGACGATTTACTTGCTTCCACTCAATAGATTGAAAAACTGAAACCCATATTCTTTCATTGCCCATTTTTCTAATTAGCTTATTGCGATGCTATTACAGAGTAAGATACACAGTAATATTTCGGCCAAATTGTAATTTCGCTGCTGCTTCAGACATGCTTACATATGCATCGATATTTTCATTCACTAGGTAATTAGAACAAAGCACTCTAGAGCGATGAGCCTCTTTCCCTAAGCTTCTATCTTTGGAGTAATGAGAGTGCTGATTAGTGAGAAATAACTCTATTGGAAAATCACACTGAGCCGATAGAACTCGGAAACCTAATTCTTCACAGAACCGCACTATATTTTCACTATTAAAATATGATAGGTGATCAGGTGGACATATCCATGTCTCTTCTGTTAAACCCTCATTTATAAGCATATATTGAAACGCTGAAAAGTCGTTCGGTATAGTAATCCGTAAAACCGAATTACCTCTCATTATTAACTTAAGTTTTTCTAATAGGTCTTCAGGGTCGACCACATGTTCAAGAACATTATCCATAGAAATCAAGCTGAAGTGTACATTCTGATTGGCAAATTCTTCTATGAGCTCATAGATATCTAGTTTTTTAAAAAAATGCTTTAAGTGTGGATTGAAGCTTTCAATTCCAGCTTCAGAAAAATCATTAAGAATAATTTTTTGAACACCAGCTTTATACAACTCATTTGCAAAGAAGCCTTCGCCACACCCAACCTCAAAAAAGCTAGTCACTTCAGGGAGAAATTTCTTGATCGTATGCAGACAAATAGTAGCTTTATTTGCAAAGTATTCTAGCTCACCTTTGCTATAAACTTTTTGATATTGACCATTTGGTTTCTGATAATATTTTTCTGCGTAATAGACCTCAAGTTCGGTTTGCTGAGGTTTAGATGAAACTTCATAGAAACCATGCTTATTCTTCTTAACTAACTTTTTCATAATTAAAACCTTAAATGTACATAGCGTTTATCAATGTGTGTATATCAAATCTAAATAAGTCTGGACGCCTCGCAAACTCGAGATGCGCACCTATCCCAATATTATTCCAGTTAGCCATATGCGGACCAGTCAGCGCGCGCTTAAGGAGCCTTGGATCTAGCTTAAATCGATGGAATTTATCTACACTCTCAATGTCAGAGACTATTTTAGGTATAGAATCTTGCAAATTAATCAAGATGTAAGAATTACTAGGCAAATCGAAAATGAGATTAACATCTTCGAACAAACCTACTTCTAGTTGCTTCCTCTTAAATCGAATCATTGATTCATTAAATAGCTGGAATAACTCGTTATCTGTTGGATACTCATCGTCTTCAAAGTCATATTTAAAATTTTTAGCTACATTAAAAATATATTCTCTTCTTTCTTTAGGTGATATTGGATTATATTCTTGCGACTGTGTTTCCGATGCAAGATCAAAACTTTGCAAATAATTTAATAGAACAGGGTTTAATGCCTGTGCGAGTTTATTAAGTTCAGACTGCAGATAAGACACTGCATCCTGCATTTCAGGAATCGGTAAATTGGCATTTTTCTCATAGTTAATTCCACCAAGGATGTATGTTCCAGCAAACGGCATATAGAATCTTGGCTGCAAGACACTTAGTGTTTTGAGGGCGCTTGTTAATTTTTTGTTCCTTGCACGTTGTATTCCTAGTTCCATATCAGCTTCAGAGTATTCCATCATGCAATGTGGATATAGCGAAGCACTTGTATAGCCAACCAATGCAAAGTCAATTAAATCATGATTACGTTTTACCTCTATTAACGCTTGCTTAGCAATTTCAAAAGGACAGTCATTCGTATTAACAAGGGTATATTGCCCATCTTCAATAACACAAAGACTGTCTAACTGCATAGATCCTTTAATGTCCTTTGTGACACAGCCAAACATGTATCCACATATTGTGGGGTCACAATTGTCTGCTGCATAAATCGTAATTTTTTCATTGCTATCAATTGAGAATGGAACACCATTCTCTAGCTCAATCACATTGAAACCTAGCCGTTCAATATTACTTTTAAGGATGTTTTTATGATATTGATGAATCAACACAGGCGTAGACTGATCTATATGCGCCATGGTTTTTGGATCAAAATGATCAGGATGAATATGGCTTATGTAAACGAAGTCAATACCCGAGAGATTACATTTATCCAAATCAATTGGTGGAAAATTACACCAAGCCCCATAATAGGCTCCATCAGTTAGCCATGGATCGCAGAGGATCTTCGAATTTTTAGTTTCAATTATAACAGTCGCCGAACCTAACTTGGTAATTTTCATCTTTTCTTCCATCCTTCAACAAAGTGATGTTTCTTTAATGCCATATTCTTACTTAAGAGTTACTGTATTTTTCAGTAGTCGCAAGTTTGTGCAACCTTTTTTAACTGTAAGAAAAATCTTCGATCAAATCAATGATTGATTTGAGTTTGTGAAATAAATGTGTAAGTCACTAATCTAGTAAAATCAATTATTTACACATGAAAAGCTACTATTTTCACTGTTCTTTTTTTATATTTTTCTAACAATTCTTTTGAGTTCTCTTAAATGACTCTTGAAAGCTTTTCTTCCTAAAGACGTCAGTAAATAATTGTGTTTAGTTATATGCAGTTGCCCGGCTTATCTTCCTAAATATCCAAAAACCCAGCCAAGTGCTAAGGATGGCTTTAAATGTTTGAGCTATTATCAACGGCAATGAAAAGATGAAATCTAAAAAAGGGTTCCATAACCACGAATATAGCCAGTCAACAATTGGAAGAAAAATAATAAAGAAATGTCTAATAAATTCTATTTGTGACAAAGAAATTATTCCATAGTCGGAGCTCGTTACAATCCACAGTCCCCATAAAACAACTCCTATTTGAATAGGGGTAGTTCCAATACAAAAGTATGCGAAAAATTTAAGCAATGTTTTCACTTATTCCCACTCAATGAATAATGCCCTCTCAAACCCTTTAATTACATGAGTTTCAAAAATTTTTGTATTAACTCTGTAACTTTTTTGTAACTTTTTCATGTAAGGTTTTTGCTCCAAATATAAACCACACCACAACAAAGCCCCACCATAGAGCAAAAAACCAATCGTTTTTTGTTGTTCCATTCCATTCTAACCATTCAAATACTAAGCCTTCCATAAATAAATCAAAAGAAAGTAAAGCAAAGAATCCAAACACCCAAATTAAAAAAAAATGAAAAGGTTTAATATTTTTCATTTAATTATGAGAAAAATATCATCAATATTGAAAGTAAAAGGATTGCTAATAGATGAGACATGAGATTAATGAAAGAGATATTCTCATGGAGAATAAATTTTTTATCTCTAGAAATCTTATATTTTAGAACCCAAAATATAAACAAAATTGTAGTAAACAGAATAAACCAAGGTATGTCTTGAGCTGGATGGAACCCTTCATCAGAAATAATAATGAAGACTGAAACCCACCAAAGAAGATAAATTGTTAAATAGATTGAATATAAGTTTTTTAAGAATATTTTCAAATTTATTTTTTTTAAAGGCAAATATGGCCAAGCCGATTCCAACGATTAAAAATAAGTAATGAATAATAGTATTGCCTAACAAAGAAATTAGGATAAAAACTGCACTTAGAAGGAAAAAAAGTTTTTATTTCTATTTCTGTCATTCCCACTCAATAGTAGACACTTCTGATACACTTATAAACAAAGGGATACAGAGGTTCAAATTCCACCTTGTCGTATTCTTGTCTTGCTGAAAATTCATTAAATTATCGTAACAGTTTAAATAGTTTGTATCACTTTGTATCTCCAATCATAATAGCTGACTAGATCTATTTTTGTTTTTAAACAGTTTTGTTATAGGATTGAGAGAATGACCTAACAAAAGATAAGGAGTAAGAAAATGTCTAAAATAAAAGAAACAAGAAAAGCAGGCACAAAAACCCTGATTGCAATCGCAATCATTGGGGTTTCTGTATACATAGGCTTTGAGCCTCTTTTTGACAAAGTTGGTGGTGGCGTTCCAGCACAAGTTCTCGGTGCATCTTTTGGAGCAATTTTTATGATTGTTTTGACAATGTATTTATTAAACAAACAAACAGAAATAGAACAAGAAAGTAAGAAAAGCGAAAAAGTATTTGAAGAAAAGGTTAAATTGTATAAATCCATGCTGGCTACGACAAAAGAAATGCTCAGGGATGGCAAAGTAAGTTCAGAAGAAACAACTGAATTATCATTTTCAATGATCGAACTGCAGATGGTTGGAGCTGATGAAACAATCAATGCATTCAGTTCAGTGTTGGATAAGATCAACAAAATCTTTAATCAACAGGTAGGTGATCCTGTAGATCTTGAGGATGTAGAGCGAGTGGATATATTAAGATTATTATCTGTATTTGCTCAGAAATGCAGAGTTGATCTTGGTATTAATGAATCTGAACTGAAAGAAGAAATTTTTGAAAAAACCTTTAGTGAGATTGAAGAAGCCATAAAAGGAAAGAAAGATACAACGAAATATAATTTCAAGGAAAATAAGAATCTTGGAAAGGGAAGGCTTGTATTAGCTGTAGTCAAGGATTATGTGGAAAATAACCCTGAAATATCTTTTGAAGAACTACTTTTAGTTTTTCCATCTGAACTTCGTTCGGTTTATGGTGTTTTTGCAAGGACTGAAGAGGTAGAAGAAAAACATCAAGTAAGATATTTCATGAAAGATGCAGACAGAATAGCTCTTTCTGATTCTACAATTGCTGTATGCAATCAATGGGGGATAACCAACATTGACCCTTTTCTTGAGGTTTGTAAGAAACTAGGATTGGAAATTAATTGATCTTTTGTTCTTAATCTACTATTTTTGATTTAAATTAAAAAAATAATATGAATAATAAAGTACCAACTTTTTTTTATTCTTCCTTAAAGATTCTTATTGATAACGAAAAAATAGAACCAAAGGAAATATATTTTTTGTATAGAGAATTCGAAAAAAATGAAAAGATTTGGTGGGATAATTTCAAAGAAATAAAAAAATTTAATTTAGTTCTTATCGGAGAAAGTCCACTTAGAACTGATGATTATATCTACTATCTAGGTAATAAAAAATTATATAGCCCCTTTCTTAATTACAACCATATTAAGGAATTTCTTAGCAAAAAGAAAAATCCTACATCAATTAGAAATCGAATGGAGTTTATTAATGTTCTTAATAGCTTAGGGATTTTGATAGCAGAAATGTTTCCTTTCAACTTTAATAAAAAACAAACTAAATTTAATTATCGAAGAGCGGAAGACGAGATCTTGATAAACCTCTTCCGTTCTTCTAGAAAATGGAATTTTGATAAAAAATTAAAGGCCATACAGGAACTTAATAAAGATGAAAAGATAACATATGCCTTTAGGTATAGATCTCAAAAAAAATTAGTTACTCAATTGCTGCCTGAACTTAATGCTGAGTGTTTAGGTACGAAAAATCACCCTATGGATAAACATAAGTTTTTAAGGATACTTGATGAAATATCTTCCAACCATTAAGTAATCAATAGTAGTAGTTGCCTTATTCATCAAAATATCCCATATTTTTAAAACCTTCGGGTTCAAAAAAATCATACTCCTGCAACATTTCACCAACATGTTTGCAAA
>JABHDX010000164.1 GCA_018672815.1 Gammaproteobacteria bacterium
CCTTGCCTCCATTTTGGCCCGAGTGGCGGAATTGGTAGACGCTACGGACTTAAAATCCGTTGAGATAACTCTCGTGCCGGTTCGAGTCCGGCCTTGGGCACCAAAATGATTGTAAATATATTGCCATTAGTAGAATCCAATAAAAGGGTTCTTTCGAATTGAGTTTCTATATATATATAAATAGTCAGTTATGCATGAAAGTATTAGTAAAAAGACGCAAATGAAACTCTATAAATCTGAAGAAGGTTTTGAAAAAATTATGGGTTGGTACGATCGTGTAAAAAGCGAAATCACAGTACAACATCAATCAATTTATGCAGAAACAAGGTTTGGTCAATCACATGCTATCCTTGCTGGCGAGGAAAATTCGAAAGCTGTTATTCTTATTCCAGGAGTTGCAGGTTGTGCTCCACTGTGGAGAAATCAAATCAATGAACTTTCAAAAAAGTTCAAAATATATGCTCTTGATATTGTAGGACAACCTGGAAAGAGTGAACCTAATCCGCCTTCTGTTTTCAATGATGATTACACAAATTGGTTAGAAGATGTAATTACCTCATTGCAGTTGAAAAAACCTCATATTATAGGTGTGAGTACTGGTGGCACGACAGCAATGGATATGGCTATTGCAAATTCAGAGCTGATTGATAAAGTTATTATGTGTGGCCCAACAGGACTAGCTAGAGCTAGACTCCCATTTCATCAATGGTTTTCAAGAGCTATGGCGAAACAAAAAGATGCTGATGTACTGGAAGGGGATTTGACTGCATCATCTTTTTCAAAACCTCGTTCAGGAAAAACATTCGGCTCATTTGATAGGCAATTAGCAAGAGGGATGGCTCTGTGCACTCGGTTTTATCGTGTGGATAAATCTTTAGGGATATACAATGATAAGACCTCTAGAATTAATTTTATAAAAGCAATCAAAGTCATTAGTAAGTTTTTCTTCTCTGTTGATAAAAAAAGACTCTCTAGTTTCAAAAACTCAGGGTTATTGATCTTTGGTGAATTTGAAGTTTTGTATAACCCCAAGAAAATTAGTAAAAAAATAAAAAAACTGATTCCCAACATTGAGGTTGAGATTATAAAAGATGCAGGACATGCAGCTATTTACGATCAACCTGAAGAAGTGAATAAGAAGGTCATAGCGTTTTTAGAAAAATAAGAGTTAAATTAAAATGAAACATGCAATCAAAAATTATCTTCTATTGTCTCTAATTTTTATACCTTTTTCTGCACAATCTCATGAAGCAAATTCTCTTCCTTATGGCCCTTTTTTAAGTGGTCTCACTCATCCTGTATTAGGCTTTGATCACCTATTAGCTATGGTTAGTGTTGGTATGATTAGTGCACAAATAGGTGGTAGGGCAGTATGGAGTGTTCCGGCAACATTTGTCTTTGTTATGTTTATTGGTGGATTGGTGGGTATTAATTTTGAAGGATTGAAGGGTTATGAATTTGGTATAGCTCTCTCAGTTCTTCTTTTGGGAAGCGCTTTAGCAGCTGATAAAACAATTTCAAGTAATCTCGCAATGGTAGCAGTAGGTATATTTGCAATTTTTCATGGCTATGCTCACGGCGAAGAAATCCCAACTGTTGCCGAACCAATACCTTATGTTAGTGGCTTTATGATGGGTACTGTATTACTTCATGTCAGCGGTTTAATTCTTGCAGATATCTCAACACACTATAAATCTGGAAAAATTATTTTAAGAATCGCTGGTCTAGGGATAGCTCTTTCAGGTCTCTATTTTTTAATATCTGCATTTAGTTAAAATGACTGTTATCAAAAAAAGATTGATTCTGTGGGAAATAGGAAGCTACTTATGGATAGCTATGGCCGGATCAGCTCTTCATTTTGCTTTCGAATTAAGCGAGTTCTGGACACCTTTGGCATTTATCTCATCTGTTAACGAAAGTACATGGGAGCATTTGAAAATGTATTTCTGGCCAGGTTTAATTTATGCCTTAGTTCAATATACTTATACTAGAGATATTGCTAATAACTATTGGTTAGCAAAGTTGGCTTCATTGATTGCAGTTCCATTAGGAGTTATTGTCTCTTATTATGGTTATCTCTCAATTTCAATCCCGCTCTATGGAAAAGGCTTTTTTGAGTACGATATAGCAACGATGTTTTTTGGTCTAACAATAGCATCAATAGTAGCCTACCAGATTATGATTAGACCACGATTTAATAGACCCTCAAAAAGACTGGTATTTACTGGATATGCAACATTAGTAATCATGTTTTCAACATTCACATATTATCCCCCTAAGATGTTCTTATTCGAAAATTATTTTGGTTATGTCTACAGCGGTGAGTATGGAATTCTCAAAGATTATGAGCCTTATAGAGTGTTCAAGAAAAAATAAATAATGTTAAATTATTTCAAAGCTATAACCTATGCCATAAACAGATCTGATAAATTCTTTATCTGGTTGGATATCATATAGTTTTTTCCTAAGATTTTTAATGTGAGTATCAACGGTTCGATCAAGAACAATTCTTCCATCTTCAAAAATAATATTCAGAATTTGATCTCGATTATAAACTCGACCTGGATAATTGATAAACATAGACAAGATTCTAAATTCGACTGGTGTTAAATCTAATTTAAGACCATCTAATGTTATTGAATAATTTTCAATATTAACCTCAAAACCTTCTGAAGCCTTTGAATCATTATAGTTAGGGTCGGATCTTCGCAATACAGTTTTAACTCTTGCTACAACTTCTTTGGGACTAAATGGTTTGCAGATATAATCATCTGCTTCCAATTCCAAGCCAATCAGTCGATCTACTTCATCTATCATGGCTGTAACCATGATAATTGGAACTTTAGAGAACGTTCTGATTTCTTTACAAATTTCTTTACCATTGAGATTTGGTAACATCAGATCTAATAATAAAAGAGAGGGATTGTGTTTTTTTACCCAGGGTATAACTTCAATACCATCTTCAATTATTTCTGTTTTATATCCTTCTTTTATTAGATAGTCCGATAAAATATTGGCTAACTTTATTTCATCCTCAACAATCAGTATGGTTTGTATCATTATTCAGCCTTATTCAATTCTATGATAATTCTAACTCCACCCAAATTTGAAGGTTCAGCTGCTATAGTTCCTGAGTGAGCATCAATGATTTCTGCACAAATGGCTAGACCAAGTCCTGCGCCTCCTTTTTCTCTTGATCTAGATAACTCCTCTCGGTAGAAGCGATCAAAGATTTTTTCAATTGATTTTTGATCTACACCTGGAGCTGAATCTGAGAATGTAATGATTGCATTACCATTTTGTGTAGCCAGTTCAATTTCAATAATTCCTTGAGAGTCTGTATATCTAAGTGAATTTTCTAATAGATTGGTAAATAACTGAGTCAGTCTAGTTTGATCACCAAGTATTACAATAGATTCATCCATATGAATCTGTACTTTTATTTCTTGAGATTTGAATCTTTCAATATAACTATCAATTGCTTTGCTTAAAATGTCTTTTAAATCAACTTCATTCATTTGATACTTCATTGCTCCAATATCAGATAAGGTAAGTTCATAAAGATCATTAACTAAAGTAGAGAGTCTATTGACTTCGTTGCTCAGTGAAACAAGAGCTTCTTCATCAAATTCTCTAACTCCATCTTCTATAGCTTCCAATTCACTTTTCAAAATCGCTAGTGGCGTTCTAAGTTCATGTGAAATGTCAGCAAGCCATTGTTTTTGAGTTTCTGCATTCTTATCTAATGTTTTAGCAAGTACATTAAAATCTCTAGACAGTTTTCCTAACTCATCTTTATTTTTGATATTTACCCTTGTTTTGAGTTCACCGCCAATAAGACCTTTAGTAGCTCTTGCTAACTTTCTAACTGGCCCTGTAAAATTAAGTGTTAGCAATAAAGAGATTATTGCTGCCATGAATAATGCAATCACTCCAACTGAATAAAGAGTTGCCCTTGTTGCTTGTACAAATCTTAAATCTTCTTCTTTGCTAAAAATAGGAGCAGGAGTTAAAACTAATGCTCCTATTTTTTTGTCTTTATAATTTATAGGTACCTTAATTGAGTTTTTTGGAAAATTTGTTGTCCCCACTAAAACTTTATTGTCTTTATCCAGCAGAATTAATCTGCCAGGGAATGAGTCTATAACTTTCTTTTTTAATATCTTTTTATTTTTTCTTTTAGAATTTTTATTTTTTTCTGTTACATCAAAATAAAAACGATATTCTTTTTCATAGCCAAATGGAACTGCTGATCTAGAAGTAATAATATTCTCATCAAATCGTCCTCGTGGATTAAGAAGTACATTGGCAATTCTTGGATCAGATTTTATAAACCTCCATGTTCTAACTTCTCCATAATAGTCTTCGAAAACACTAGAATAATTTTCTAGCGTTTCCATTTCGACTTGTTGAACATAGCCAGCAAAGCGTTCTGCAATGTTGAATGATATAAACCCAATCATCATAGCAATGACTGCTATGAAGCTAGCAGAAAAAGTAATAAAGAGTTTTGGGAATATCTTCATATTGACTGTAATTATAGATAATTTAAGCGCACTGAAACTTTAATTCATCTTTTCTTCATATTTACTTCATTGTTTAGGTAAATAATTAATACCAAGTTAAACCTACAGGAATTTGAAAAATGAAACAAACAATTACAGTACTGATGACTATATTTATTTATATAGGAACAATTGGATTAATAGATACATCTATAGCTGCGGGTCATCATGGTAAAGATGGAAACCATCATGGCAAACCTAATCCTAAGATGCTTTTTCATGGATTAGATATTGATAAAGAGCAGAAAGATCAAATAAAAATGATTATGGGTGAACAAATGGAAAAAGGAAAAGCGATCAGGTTAGAGACTAGAGATCGTTTGTCCAAGATATTAACTGCAGAACAAATGACTCAATTTGATAGAAATGTAGAACGAGCAGAAAATAAAATAACTAAGAAGAGCAGAAAAAGAGGTAAGAAGCATAAAAAACACAACAAGGAAGACAGAAGATAAGAATCTTAATATTTGCCAGCAAGGCAGAACCAGAGCTGGAATGAGTCGACCCCCTAATGACTTATTCCAGCTTTTTTATTTCAATCTAACAAGCAAAAAATAAATGACTGTATTAAAATTATCTCTTAATTATTTACTTTAGGAGTAATTTCATGAAATTGTTTGAATTAAAGTCTTTCGGAGATGATGGTTTAACAATGACTGAAAGAGGGGATCCTAGTCCTTGTCTTGGAGAAGTTATTGTAAAAATGAAGTCCGCATCTATTAACTATAGAGATTTTATGATCGCCAAAGGTCTATATAATCCAAATTTAAGTCTTCCATTAATCCCTTTGTCTTGTGGTAGTGGCGAGATCATAGCTGTGGGTAATGATATTACTGATTTTAAAATTGGAGATGCCGTCACTTCTGTTTTTTGGCAAGATTGGAATAATAATCAGAAAAAACGATCAATAAGTACTGGTTCCGATGCTGCAGGAGTTTTGACTGAATATGCAGTCTTACCGGTTTCAGCAGTTCTGCCTATGCCTGAACATTTGAGTTTTTCTGAGGCATCGACACTTCCATGTGCAGCAGTGACTGCATGGACTTGTATTCAAGCAGCTAATATTAAAGCTGGAGATACTGTTCTTTTGCAAGGGACAGGTGGAGTATCAATTTTTGGATTGCAAATTGCTAAAGCATTGGGCGCTTGCGTTATTATCACATCCAGTAGTGATGAAAAATTAGAAAGAGCCAAAGCACTGGGTGCTGATCATATTATTAATTATAAAGAGAATCCAGAATGGGGTCATGAAGCTTTCAGTCTGTCTGGATCAGGAGTTAATGTTGTTATTGAGATAGGCGGTGGCGGAACTTTTGAGCAAAGTATGGCGGCAGTTTGTATAGGAGGACACATCTCACTAATTGGCGCACTCAGTGGTATTAAAGTAGAAATAAATCTTATGCAATCTGTGTTTAAAAATATTAACACACATGGAATTACAGTTGGTTCACGAGAAGATCATCAATCGATGAATGAGTTTTTTGTAAAGCATAATATTCATCCTATTATTGATCAAGAAATTGATTTCAACCAAGGTGCTGAAGCAATCATGAGTATTGCATCTGGTAATCATATGGGAAAAATTGTGGTCAATATTGATTCATAATAATAAATTAAAATGAAGGCACATTAATTGAAAAAAAGTATTCTTCAAGCTGAGTCATTGGAATTGTTTCGAAATGATATTCCAATTTACTCCAATATTACTTTTAAACTAATTCAAGGTCAGCATTTAGTCTTAAGTGGTTCTAATGGCAGTGGAAAAACTACTTTAATCAGAACTTTATGTTGTTTGACCAATCAATCATCAGGTTGTATTAAGTGGAATAAAAGCAATGTGGATTCTATTGATAATGAATACCTTGATCATATAGCCTATTTAGGACATAAAAATGGATTGATTGATGAGTTAACACTGATGGAGAATATCGAAGTTACCTTAGGTAAGAATTTTGATCGTACTGAATTAACCAATCTTTTAGAGAATTTTAATCTTTCTGAACATAAAGATATTTTATATTCAAGCTTGTCTAATGGGCAAAAAAGAAAAGCAGCACTCATTAGAGTAATCCTATCTAACAAGCAGCTATGGATACTGGACGAGCCTTTTACAAATCTTGATGTCGATTCAATAACATGTATAGACATAATTATAAGTAGTCATCTCAACAAAGGCGGCATGTTAATCAGTGCATCTCATTCACCTGAGAATCGAATTGATTGTGATGTAGAAATTAATTTAGATGGAATGATTCATGTTATTTAGAGATATTATTAGAAGGGATCTTAAGATTTCTATAAGACGCAGCACAGATGTCTTAACGGGATTAATATTTTTCTTATTAATTGCTCTTATTTTTCCATTAGCAGCAGGTACTGAAAAAGACCTTCTTCTTAAAATGGTAGGACCGGTCATGCTTATTTCAGCACTTTTAGCATCAATGATGTCCATACAAAATATATTCAAACCCGATTATATTAACGGTACTTTGGAACAAATGATGATTACTACCAATTCTTTTTCTGCTCTTATTGCAGTTAAGATTATGATGTTTTGGATGATTTTTTCCATGCCATTAATCCTAATGGCTTGTTTCATAGTTTCGACTTATTATGTAGAAGGTTTCTCGATGTTTACAGTCGTTCTTACACTTATATTAAGTACTTTAAGCTTGGTTAATTTATCAGCTTTTGCTGCATCTTTAACACTTGCAATCAGGAATCCTGGTGCCTTGATATCAATAATTGTTATCCCTTTATCTTTGCCAATCATTATATTTGGCTCGAAAGCTATAGAGCTCTCTATAGTGAGTATGGATAATTCTGGACCACTTTATTTTCTTACTGGTATGATGTTTTTTACATGCAGTTTAGGCCCAGTTGTGACTGCATCTGCTATTAAAATATCAATTGATTAGAAAGAGTCAGAGAGATGAATTTAAAAAGCATTTATAAGTACGGTTCACCACCTCATTATTTTAAGCTGTCATTGCAGTTGGAATATTGGCTTTTGGGCAGCGGTGTAATATTGATTTTAATCGGTATGGTTGGAGGACTTTTTATAGCACCTCCTGATTATCAAATGGGAGATGCCTTTAGAATCATCTATTTCCATGTTCCCAGTGCTTATCTATCCATGAGTGGATATGCTTGTATGGCAGTTGCATCAGTCATTGGACTAGTTTGGCGTTCCAATGTGGCTTTTTCTATTGCAAAAACAATAGCTCCAGTTGGTGCAGCATTTACGTTTTTA
>JABHDX010000026.1 GCA_018672815.1 Gammaproteobacteria bacterium
AGCTTATCTTTCTCCCATAAATCATCCACATCTAAGAATGCAATCCATTTACCGGTTGTTTCACGCATAGCAAGATTTCTAGCTTCTCCCAACTTTGTGTGAATATCAGCTTGAAAGTATTTAATCCTGATATCATTGAATTTACTGACAATTTCAGATGATCTATCTTCTGAAAGATTATCCCAAAAAACTAATTCCCAATTAGTGTATGTCTGATTAATAATTGAACTAATTGCTTGTTCTAAATATTTTTCTCCATTGTAGCAATTCATAACTATACTGATTAAGGGTTGATGAATCATATTAATTTATTTCTTAACAAAACCACTTTTTTGAATTCATAATAAGGTTATCTATTTCATTATTTAAATTTCTATCAATAATGATTCCAGCTTGCTCTATTTTTGAAATAGAGTAATACAAAGGCTCTATAATATTCATTTTATCATCAGGAAAGTACACTGGCGCATCAAAACCTAGTGCTAATCTTGCCCTTTTCATAATCAGATCTGACAAACTTTCAAGTGTCATTGATTTCCCACTTCCTAAGTTATATATGCCTTCAAAAGAGCTTTTAGGAGCTTTTAAAATGTAATCTATAGTATGGATGATTTGACTAATGGAAACATAATCTCTTTCAATCGAACTGTGAGATGTAAATGTCATGGCATTAGTTGTAACTAACTGTTTGATAATATCGTTTACAACTAACATCCAGCAATTTGTATTGGGGGTTAATGGAGTACCCACTGCATTTGATAATCTTAAAATAGTGGGGACAGTTTCTGTATTATTAGCTTTCTTTAAGATAATTTTTTCAGCATCCAAGTGAGTAAGGGCATAGGGATGAGTAGCATTAGGAACACTTTCTTCATCTATTGTCCCAGCGAGAGGAGAGCCATATATATGTGCTGTTGATATATAAATGAATCTTTTTATGTTATTTTTTACACAACCTTGAATCAGACTATCTGTTCCATTTGTATTAATTTCTCTAGCCATCACTGGATCAGCAGCACTATCTTTTGCATTTAATGAGATTAAGTGAATTACTTCTGTTATCCCATCCAATGCCTGATCAATTGATTCTTTATCGGTTATATCTAGAAACCTAGCTTTGCAATTTAGAAGTATTTCAGAGAAATCAAATGTGCGTTTGTTAAAAGTATAAACAACTTTTTTTGATTGCATCTTGGATAAATGCTGAGCCAATCGACCTCCTAAATAGCCGGAACCGCCAGTAATCAATATCATCTCTTAATACCGAGCTACTTCTTACCAAACTTTCCAAGGTGCTTGTTTACTATCCCATAATTCACAAAGCATTCTTTTATCCCTGAGAGTATCCATGCATGCCCAAAAACCATCATGCTGGAATGCATACAGATGTCCTTCTGTTGCTAAATTTGAGAGGGGCTCCTGTTCGAAGATAGTATCGTCACCATCTATATAGCTGAAAACATCTGGCTGACAGACAAAAAAACCTCCGTTCATCCAAGAGCCATCCCCTTTTGGTTTTTCCATGAATTCATTGATAGCATTATTTTCATTGATATCAAGAGCTCCATACCTACCTGGTGGCTGAATTGCAGTCATAGTAATCAATGCTTCTTTAGTGTTATGAAATTCAATAGCTTGTGCAATATTAACATCTGAGACACCATCACCATAAGTTAGGAGAAATGGCTCATTACCAATAAAGTCTTGGGCTCTTTTGATTCTTCCTCCCGTCATGCTATTTTCCCCTGTATCAAGAAGCGTTACATGCCATGGTTCAGTTTTATTATTATGTATTTCCATTGTATTTTGCTTTAGATCAATTGTCATGTCGCTCTGATGAAGGTAGTAATTATTAAAATACTCTTTGATGACATAGCCTTTATAACCTAGGAGTATTACAAATTCATTGAATCCATAGGCCGAATAAGTTTTCATGATATGCCAAATTATTGGATACCCGCCTATTTCTACCATAGGCTTTGGTTTCAATTCTGTTTCTTCACTTAACCGAGAACCAAAACCACCTGCTAAAATTAAAACTTTCACAATTTTATCTCCATTTATATTCTATCTCGTTCAAATCAATATTGTCTGACTCCTCCGGATCATGGGGAATATCTGAAATATTTAATAACATATTCAAACCCTCTTCATTACCCATAAAACCTAACCATAAACCCGGACCAATGGTTAATCTTTGATAATTTCTTTTTGATAACTCAACTGTTTGGAATTTACCATAAGTTGATGACATCTCTCTATCATCAAAAATAACAAATTTTATCGCCCCTATAGGAACGATAAGATTTGAGATCATTTTATTATGTTTTTTCCAGGCCTTTATGCAATCATGTTTGACCTCAGAGAAATAGGCTTCTCCAAAGCCATAATAACCATCATCACTAGACTTCATTCCATGCATAACATCCCCATCATTTATAGAGATAATTTTGAGTGGTGTTAACTCAACACCCTCTATCAAGCCATCATTCATAGATTATTTTTTACTGCTAATCCCATGTAGGAGTCAATTTGCTCATTAGAAAATTGAAGCATATTAGAAGATTCATTCTCATAAAATTCTTTGTACCATTCCATAGTCATTTTAACAGTTTGTTCAAAATTAAGGGTTGGGACCCAGTTCAAATCAAACAAAGCTTTATCACAATTTAGTTTAAGCAATGACGCTTCATGAAATATTTCTCCTTTCTCTATTTCATACTGCCATTCAATACCATGCCAATAATTATTCATTTCAATAATTAACTCATCAACAGTGTGATTTTGATTAGCAGGTGGACCAAAATTATAAGCTTCTCCATTAATTTTACTATCTACTGTTAATTTTTCTGCTAGAGACAAATACCCACTTAATGGTTCGAAAACATGCTGCCATGGCCTTGTAGAATTTGGGTTTCTTATCTTCACCGACTGATTAATAGACCATGATTTTATGCAATCGGGAACGATCCTGTCTTTAGCCCAATCACCACCGCCAATAACATTTCCAGCTCTTGCAATTCCCAAAGTTATTTTATCTGTTTTATCTTTAATATATGACTCAAAATATGTTTTGATGACAAGCTCTGCCATACCTTTTGATGCGCTATATGGATCTTTTCCGCCTAGCCTATCAGTCTCCTTATAACCCCATACCCATTCAACATTATCATATGCTTTATCGCTCGTAATCATTACAACCGTAACTTTTTTATCTCTCCCTATAAGAGCTTCTAGAATATTTGCTGTGCCCATTGCATTAATTTCAAAAGTTTTCAGTGGTTGATCATAAGATTCTCTTACTAAAGATTGAGCGGCCAAATGAAAAACAAAATCTGGATTGGCTGAATTAACAAT
>JABHDX010000165.1 GCA_018672815.1 Gammaproteobacteria bacterium
GTAAAGCGTTATAAAGAGAGAAATAAGTAATAATTTATCAGCTGTTGGATCTAATATAGCACCCAACTCAGATCTCCAATTATTTCTTTTGGCTAGAAAACCATCCAAATAATCAGATAACCCTGCTACTGCTATTAAAAATAAAGACAAAAGATAATCCTCATTCCACAGCAGGTAAACTATTGGAATAATAAGCACAATGCGAACTATGCAAATAAAATTAGGAATAAAAGAAAGCGTCAATTAATTCTCCATATTAATAGAATACAAAAGGTAAAAGAATAAATAATTTCTTGATGTTAATATACAATTTGAAGAAATTATATCCTAAAAAATAGAAATCAATTTAATTGAATTTTGACAAAAGAAATTAACAATAAAAATCTTACTTATGCTGACTCAGGAGTTGATATAGACTCTGCAAATAATCTAATTGAAAAAATAAAGCCCTCTATAAAAGAAACTCTCAACCCAAACGTTCTATCAAACATTGGTGGTTTTGGAGCTTTATATGAATTAAATGCATCACATTATAAAAGACCCATACTGGTCTCAGGTACAGATGGTGTTGGTACTAAGGTAATGCTTGCTAAAGAGTATGAAAAACTTGATTTAATAGGTATAGATTTAGTAGCAATGTGTGTTAATGATGTTATCACTCTAGGCGCCAAACCATTGTTCTTTCTCGATTATTATGCAACCTCCAAACTTGATATTAATTCAGCAACTGAAGTCATTAATGGAATTGCTGATGGGTGTAAAAAATCTAACATGGCTCTTATCGGTGGAGAAACTGCAGAAATGCCAGGTGTTTATAGGGAAGGTGATTTTGATCTAGCTGGTTTTTGTGTGGGCGTTGTGGACCATGACAACATCATTGATGGAAGAAAAATAAAAGACGGTGACATCATCATAGGCATTGCCTCGTCAGGACCTCATTCTAATGGTTACTCACTTATCAGAAAAATTATAGAATTAAATACTATCAATGAAGAGGAAATGCTGGGTGAAGTAAAACTCAAAGATGCAATTATTGCACCTACTACTATCTATGTTGAAGCTATACTTAATTTAACTGAATCTCATGTTATAAAAGGAATTGCACATATCACTGGTGGAGGATTTAAAGAAAATATTGTTCGTATTTTAAATAAAAATTCTAATGCAATTATTGATAAATCTTCTTGGGAAAGACCGCCTATATTTGATTGGCTTCAAGAAAAAGGCAATATAAAAGACGATGAAATGCTCAAAACCTTTAACTGTGGAATAGGAATGGCAATCGTTATAGAGCATGACGATCAAGATATGATCATAAATAAATTATCTTCCTTAGGACATAAATCCTATGTTATTGGAAAAATCACAGCGGGTAACCAAACTGTAGATATAGAATAATATTCAATGATCAAAGCAGTTTGTCTAATATCTGGAAAAGGAACAAACCTGGAAGCCATTCTTAAGCATATTGATAAAAATAACCTTAACCTAAATATAAGTTCTGTTATTTCTGATAACCCAAAAGCAAAAGGACTCAGTATTGCTGAAAATTATAATATCGACACTCATGTCATTGATTTTCAAAAATATAAAATTAAAAAAGATTTTGATGATCAGCTAGAAATATATATCAATAATATAAATCCCGACATTGTGTTCCTCTCAGGGTATATGCGTATCCTATCAACAAATTTTTGCAGTTGTTATTTGGGAAAGATAATTAATATACACCCTTCTCTTTTACCTAAGTTTAAAGGACTTAATACCTATCAACGCGCATTATCAAAAAATGAAACCTACCATGGTAGCAGTGTTCATTTAGTTGTAAATGAGATAGATTCAGGCGCAATAATTATACAATTTAGGACCAGAATTAAACCTAATGACACTGTGCTATCTCTCACAAAAAGAGTTAAAAAAGGTGAAGATATGATTTTTCCAATGGCAATTAGTTACTTAGCTAATAAAGACTTGAAGATTATAGATCAAGAACCTTTTTTATTTGGAAAAAAACTTACAAATCCTATTATTATTGAAGATTTTTAAGCTGTAGGTAGTGTAACACCAGTTTGTCCTTGATATTTTCCTTCTCGATCTTTATACGATTCATCGCAATCTTGATCTGACTCAAAAAAGATCATTTGTGCAACACCTTCATTTGCGTATATTTTCGCAGGTAAAGGAGTTGTATTAGAAAACTCTAGAGTTACATGACCTTCCCACTCAGGTTCTAATGGAGTAACATTAACAATAATTCCACATCGTGCATAAGTTGACTTACCTACACAAATAGTTAAAACATTTCTTGGGATTTTAAAATACTCTATGGTTCTTGCAAGAGCAAATGAGTTGGGAGGAATAATGCAAACATCAGAATTAAAATCCACGAAACTAGATTCATCGAATTGTTTAGGGTCCACAATAGCTGAATGTATGTTTGTAAAAACTTTGAATTCATTAGAGCAACGAACATCATATCCAAAGCTAGAAGTACCGAATGAAATAATTCTTTCTTGTTTGTTTGTTCTTACTTGATTACCCACAAAAGGATCAATCATGCCATGATTATTGGCCATTTCTTTAATCCATTTATCTGATTTAATCGTCATTTATAACTTATTACTAGCTAGAAATATTATATTTTTCTGTTTAAAGAAGTATGATGCACTAAAATTATAGCTCACACTAGAATTTAATTTATGTTTTGAATTATAGTTTATATCTAACTGATATGGATCATTATTGATGATGAATGAATTACTAAAAAAATTAGTTACATTTCCAAAACTTATAATATTGTTACTATTGCTTGTTTTTGGAGTGTTTTTAAATTGGGTTGATGATTTTCAACTTGATGCCTCTTCAGATACTCTATTATTAGAAGGTGATGAAGATTTAAGGTATTACAAGAACATTAAAGCCCGTTATGGTGATGATGAATTTCTAGTAGTAACTTTTCAACCTTATGCCGATCTTTTCGACCCAATTACAATCAATAGTTTAGCTGACCTCAGAAATGAATTAGAAAGATTGGATTCAATAGATTCAGTAGTATCAATACTGGATGTTCCACTAATCAAGTCTCCACCCATGAGTCTTTCAGAACTTGAAGAAAAAACCCCCAGTTACTTAAGTCCAGAAACAGACAAAAAATTAGCCCAAGATGAATTACTCAATAGCACTTTATACAAGAATCTTATCATTAGTAATGATGGGAGAACAACAGCGTTATTACTGAATCTGGTGATTAACGAATCTTTAAATTTATTAGTCAATCAAAGAGACGAACTAAGAGAAAAAAGATTAACTCAGACATTAAAAAATAATGAAAAGCTTGAACTCGAAAGACTTTCTGATGAGATTAAAAGTTTGAGAGCATCCTATAGAACTGAAAATGCTCTAATGATAAAAAACATAAGAGATGTATTAAATAGATATCAAGATAATGGCAAGATTTTTCTCGGTGGCGTCCCAATGATCACTGTTGATATGATTGATTTCATACAAAATGATATAGAAGTTTTTGGCACCTCTCTTTTATTGTTCTTATTTATCTCATTATTACTGATTTTCAAAAACCCAAGATGGATGTTTATTTCAATGGCATGTTGTGTGCTTGGGCTAGTGGTAATGACTGGATTTCTCGGTATAGTTGGATGGCCAGTGACAGTTGTTTCAGCAAACTTTATAGCTCTCTTATTAATCTTTAGTTTATCAATATCGGTTCATCTCACAGTTAGATATATAGAATTAAATGAATTACACCCAAATCAATCTCAAGTTTGGTTGGTGCAACAAACATTAATTGATAAATGGGAACCTTGTCTTTATACCACCATCACTACTATGGTTGGCTTTGCCTCTCTATTAGTGGCTGGATTAAAACCTGTCATTGATTTTGGTTGGATGATGTTAATTAGCATGGGAGCAATTTTTATTATGGTTTTTCTTTTGTTTCCTTCAATTTTAGTACAACTTAAAAAACTCAATTCAAAGAAAAAAAAGGATTTAACATTAAGTATCACCAATAGTTTATCTAATTTAGTCTTAACAAAACCCAAATCCACATTTTCAACCTTTTTGATCATGGCTATTTTAAGTGGGATTGGTATTTCTAGCCTTACAGCTGAAAACCAATTTATAAAAGCGTTTAAAGAGAATACTGAAATTTATCAAGGTTTAAGTGTTATAGATAGAGAACTGGGTGGTACAACTCCATTAGATATTATCATTGAAGCTGACCCCAGTTATTTTGAAGAAAAATTAAATTCTATTGAGGAGGATGATTTTTTTGATGATGAATTTTTTGAAGAAGACTTCTCCGAAGAAGAAACAATGGAATACGATATTGGTGCAGACAGCTATTGGTATAACTCTTTTCGATTAAAGACCATAGATTCAGTTCATGAATACTTAGAATCATTAGATGAAGCAGGGAAAGTCGTTTCAATTTCCACCACAATGGATGTCTTAAAGAGTCTAAATGATGATCAAGAGATTGACACCTTCTTTCTTTCACTTCTCTATAAAAAAGTTCCTCAAGATGTCAAGGAAGCCTTATTTGATCCCTATATATCAGAAGATGGTAATCAACTTAGAATCTCATTTAGAGTTTTTGAATCTTATCCCAATCTTAAACGCAATGAGTTAATCAAAAAAATAAAGAAAGACTTAGTTGAAGTCATAGGTTTAAAAGAATCCCAAGTGAAGCTTACCGGCATGTTGGTACTCTATAATAATGTTCTAGAAAGCTTAATTCGCTCGCAAATTCTAACCATTGGTGTTGTATTTTTAGCGATCTTGACCATGTTCTTATTTCTATTCAGATCTTTAAAGTTTGCTTTTGTAGCGATCATTCCTAGCATTCTAGCATCAGCCTCAGTTCTCGGTTTAATGGGTTGGCTAAGTATACCACTTGATATTATGACAATTACTATTGCAGCTATTTGTATTGGAATTGGAGTGGACCATTCTATTCATTATATTCATCGTTTCAGAGAGGAAATAAAATTAGGATGTTCTGCAAAAATGGCAGTTAAGAATTCTCATGCAAGTATCGGTAAAGCTATTTACTATACTTCTATAATCATCATAATAGGTTTTTCTATATTATCACTTTCAAATTTTGTACCGACAATCTACTTTGGGACTTTTACAGCATTTGCAATGCTCATTGCATTAATAGCAAACCTCACATTATTGCCACTACTACTTATTAATATAAATTCTGATCATAATAATGAATAATGATTACATGACATCGACTGGCGAATTAAATAAAAAGATATTGGTCACTAATGCATTGCCATATGCGAATGGATCAGTACATATTGGACATCTAGTAGGTTACATTCAAGCTGACATTTGGGTTCGTTTTCAAAAAATGAAGGAAAAGGATTGCCTCTACCTATGTGCAAGCGATTCTCATGGAACACCAATAATGTTGAGTGCCGAAAGCATTGGTCTTGAACCCGAAGCATTAGCTGAGCAATATACCAAAGAACACGCTAAAGATTTTCACGATTTTTTAATTGAATTTGATAATTATCATTCTACGCATACATCCGAAAATGAAATACTAGTTGGTGAAATATTCAATGAATTAAATAAATCTGGGTACATTGAAAAGAAAATAATCGAACAAGCGTACGATAAAACACAAGAAATATTTCTACCAGATAGGTATGTTAAAGGAACATGTCCACAATGTTCAACTGACGATCAATATGGAGATAACTGTGAAAAATGTGGTGCTACCTATAAGCCTACAGATCTCATTAACCCAATATCAGTGTTATCAGGTAAAACTCCAATTCTGAAGAAATCAGAACACTATTTTATGAAACTAAGTCACTTTGAGGACATGCTAAAGAAATGGATTCCAACAATAGATATGAATGATTCAGTTAAAGAAAAACTCAATGAGTGGTTCTCTATGGGCCTTAAAGATTGGGATATTTCAAGAGATCATCCTTATTTTGGTTTTAAAATCCCAGGAGAAAATAAAAAATATTTCTATGTTTGGTTGGATGCACCTATTGGATATTTAGCCTCTTTAAAAAATCTCGCATCAAAAAGTAATGTCATCTATGAAGACTACTTTTCTGAAAATTCTGATTGTCATCTTGTTCATTTTATCGGCAAAGATATTATCTATTTTCATACTTTATTTTGGCCTGCAGTTCTTGAAGGAGCTGGACTTAAGAAACCCAATGCCATCTTCGTCAATGGCTTTCTTACTGTCAATGGTAAAAAAATGTCGAAATCTCGAGGTACTTTTATAAAAGCGAGAACTTATCTTAATCACTCAAACCCAGAGTACTTAAGATATTACTACGCTTATAAAACCAACTCAAAAATAGATGACTTTGATTTTGATACGGTTGATTTTGAAAATAGAGTGAATGCAGATTTAGTTGGAAAATGGATAAATATTGCCAGTCGATCTGCTAAATTCATTAATCAATATTTCAAAAATAAAACTTCTCAGTCAATTGATAACCCAGAATTAATTAAAATTTTTCAAGATCAATCTGATGACATTGGTTTGCTTTATGAAAAAAGAGAATTTGGACAAGCCATGAGAAAAATTATGTTGCTTGCTGATCAAGCAAATCAATACTTAGAAAAGGAAAAACCTTGGATACTTATTAAAGATGAAATAAACTATGAAAGAGTGCATGCTATTTGCACAACAGCTATCAACCTTTTTTTAATCATTACTATATATTTGAAACCAGTAGTCCCCAATATAGCTAAGGAAGCTGAAAAATTTTTAAATCTAAATTTCCAAAACTGGAATGACATAAATAAAACCATAATAAATCACAACATTAATGACTATCCAGCCTTATTAACTCGTATTAAAAAAGAAGATATTGAATCAATAATTAATAACTCTAAGTAAAAAAATAAATGGAGAATGATAATGATAAATTTTGATGAATTTATGAAAGTAGATCTCAGAGTAGCTAAAGTAACTAATGCTGAGGACATTCCAGAAGCAGATAAATTAATAAAAGTAACAGTAGATTTGGGTGACGAAGAAAGAACGATTTTTGCAGGTATAAAAGGATTCTACTCTCCTGAAGAATTGATAGGTAAAAATATCGTTGTAGTGGCTAATTTGGAACCAAGGAAAATGAGATTTGGTGTTTCTGAAGGCATGCTTTTGGCAGCAGGAGATGATAATGAGGGTGTTTTTCTTGTATCGCCTGATGATGGTTCTTCAGCAGGACAAAGAGTGAGGTAAATTTCTCTTTTTATCGCGATGAATAAAATTAAGGCTGGTAATATTTTCAAGATCTTCACTGAGTCTAATCCTGAGCCTACAACAGAATTGATCTTTAATTCAAACTTTGAACTACTGATTTCCGTTATTCTTTCTGCTCAAGCAACTGACAAAAGTGTAAATCATGCTACTCATTCTTTATTTCAAATTGCCAATACTCCTGAACAAATTATTGAGTTAGGTATTACTAAGCTCAAAGACAATATTAAAACAATTGGCTTGTTTAATAATAAAGCAAAAAATATCATACTAACTTGCAACACTCTGATTAAAAAATTTAACAGTCAAGTACCTCATCAACGAGAAAGCCTTGAAGAGCTTCCAGGTGTAGGAAGGAAGACTGCTAATGTAATCTTAAATACTGTTTTTGGAAAACCTGTGATTGCTGTCGATACCCATGTTTTTAGAGTATCCAATCGAATTGGTCTTGCAAAAGGAGATAAGCCATTAGACATTGAGAAAGGTTTAACAAAAATAATACCAGAAGAATATCTATTTAATGCACATCATCACCTTATTTTACATGGTAGGTATACCTGCAGAGCAAGACAACCTTTATGCTATGAGTGTAAAATAAATAAGCTTTGTGAATCTAAGGAAAAATACAATGACAAAAAATAATGAAACTAATGAAGTAATTGCAGCAATATTAATCGGCTGTGCTGGAGTTTATATGGTTTTTGGCATGCCATTCTTTGTTGGAGGCATGTTATCAGAGCTTAGCTTCAATCAATCAGATGCTAACTTAGTTTCTTCAGCTGAAATTTCTGGAATGTCCTTATCCTCTTTGCTGGGAATCATTTGGGTGGGTAAATATAACTGGAGAATAGTTGCTAGATTAGCATTACTCGCTATTATTATTGGTAATATTATTTCCTGCTACATTTCTGATTTTAATACTTTATTGACGGTCCGATTCTTAACAGGATTATTGGGTCATGGAACAGCATTTGCACTAGGTGTTGCAGCAATAGGAGCTACTTCGGAACCAGACAAAAATTTTGGTTTTAGTGTCGCATCTCAAGTTATTATGGGATCTCTAACTGCACTATTTGTACCCCAAGCTATTGCAAAATATGGACTTACTGGGATGTGTGCACCAGCCATTTTACTAGGCATTATTGCTTTATTTTTTACTTCAAATCTTGCTGTTTCAACTGGCAAAAAAACTGCAAGTAAATTAACCAGTAATAGGCTATTAATTCTTCCAATACTAGCTCTCATTATAATGGTTGTTTGGCAAATGGGTGTTGGTCCTTTTTTCAACAATCTTGTTCCTTATGGAATCTCAATGAATCTTGCAGCTGATGATGTAGGGAGAGCATTATTTTTAAGCACAGCCTTGAGTATCATAGGTCCATTGTCAGCTTCAGCATTAGCCTCTAGAATTAATAAAAATGTTGCTATATGTTGTGCATTAACTACTCAGGTAATTATTATTTTATCTTTTCAAGGTGAAATTACCTGGGTTGGTTTTGCTCTAAGGGTAATCTTATTTCAAACAGCTTGGAATTTTGTTGGGCCATTTCTTATGGGCCTAATAGCCAGTGTAGATGAATCTGGTAATTATTCAGTGCTTATTCCAGCTTCACAGTTGGGAGGTATAGCTATTGGGCATGGTATTATTGCCTCTTTAATACAAGGCAATAATATGGGATTAATCAACTATTACTGTGCTGCAGTAATCTTTTTATCTGCCTTTTTATATATTCTGGTAGCAGGAAAACTAAAGCAATCTAGTTTTTAATATAAAGCTCAGTAATTGTTCCCTCAAAAGCTTCTGCAGCTAGAGCAATCGTTTCAGATAGGGTTGGATGGGGATGCACAGTCAATGCAATATCTTCCACATCACAATCCATTTCTATAGCTAAGGTAATCTCAGCTATCAAGTCTCCAGCATTAGTGCCAACAATGCCTCCGCCAATAATTTTTTTATTAGTTGGGTCAAATAATAATTTTGTAAACCCTTCTTTCCTACCTATAGTGAGTGATCGACCACTTGCTGACCAAGGAAACACTCCTTTTTCATAAGCAATGTCATCCAGCTTACATTGTTCTTCGGTTAACCCCACCCATGCTACCTCAGGGTCTGTGTAAGCAACTGAAGGAATGCATCTTGCATCCAAAAATGATTTCTTACCCGCTATTACTTCGGCAGCAATTTTACCTTCATGACTCGCCTTATGAGCCAACATTGGATTACCAACTGCATCGCCTATTGCATAAATATTATCAACATTGGTCTTCATTTGATTATCCACTTCAATAAATCCATTGCTATCTAGCTGAATGCTAGCTTTTTCTAGACTAATTAAAGGTGCATTGGATTTTCTGCCTATAGCTACCAAAACTATATCAAATGTTTCTTTGTTGATATTACCTGATTCCTTAAATTGTATTGCAATACCCTCTTCTGTAGCTTCTCCAGAGATCACTTGGGTTGATTTTTTAATTGCTTTACATTTCTCTGTAAGGTATTTTTCAAGTGGCCTGACGAGATCTGAGTCAGTTCCTGGCATTAAATTCTTTGTTAATTCAACAATTGTCACCTTGGACCCTAATGAAGAATAAATGGTAGCCATTTCAAGCCCTATAATTCCCCCACCTATGATCAATATGCTCTCAGGAATATGATCAGGGTCCAATGCGCCTGTTGAATCAATGACTCTTGGATCTTCTGGTAAAAAAGGAAGTGTTAATGGTTCAGAGCCTACTGCGATTATGCATTGTTTAAAACTTAATATTATTTGATCAGATTCTGACTGTATTCTTAGTGTTTCTTTCGACTGAAATAAAGCTTCGCCAAAAAATATGGAAACATTTCGTTTTTTTGCTAGAAAATCTAAACCATTAGTTAACCCATCAATCAAATTATTTTTCCAAGATTTCATTTTTTCAATATCAATCTCTGGGTCTTTGAAGCTAACTCCTGCAATATTAGCTTCTTTAGAATCATCTATTAACTTAGCTGCATGCAAAAAAGCCTTTGATGGAATACAACCAACATTGAGACAAACTCCGCCTAAATTTGAATTCTTATCTACTAATGCTACATTTAATCCAAGATCTGCTGCTCTAAATGCTGCTGTATATCCTCCAGGTCCAGCACCAATAACAACTAAATCATACACTTCTTCTTTTGAATCACTTGATGGTTTGCCTTCTGGTTTATTATTCTCAATATGTAATTCACCGATTAAATCTCCTTCAGAAACTTTATCGCCTAATTGAATATTTAAGGATATTATTCTTCCACTAAATTCAGCAGAAACATCCATAGCTGCTTTTTCAGTCTCCAAAGTCACTAGTGGATCATCTATCTCTATATAATCTCCTTCTTTAATATGAACTTCAATGACTTCTACTGCGTCAAAATCACCTAATTGAGGAATAATTAATTTAGTCATATTTTAAGAAGGCTCATTGATGAATGTTTCAGGATTTTCTAGCAACTCTTTCAAATAAGTTGTAAATTCTATGCCTCCAACACCATCGATGACTCGATGATCATAAGATAATGAAATGGGAAGAGTAAGTTTTGGTAAAAACTGTCCTTTATTAAATATAGGTTTGACTTGCGCTCTCGCTATACCAAGTATTGCAACCTCAGGAGCATTGATGATAGGGGTAAAAGCAGTTCCACCAAAACCACCCAAACTGGATATAGTAAAAGTTCCACCTTCCAAATCTTCTATTCTGATTTTCCCAGATCGTGCCCGTTCGCTCAGTGCACTCATTTCTTTAGCAATCTCTTCAATGCTATTGTTCTGAACATTTTTTAAAACAGGAACCATTAGTCCTTTTTCTGTATTTGCAGCAAATCCTATATTAATATATTTCTTTTTAATGAGCTTTTTTCCATCAGAGCTGAGCGATGAATTAAAATCTGGAAACCTTGATAAAGCATTAGTGATAGCTTTAACAATAAAAGACAAAATAGATAATTTTATACTGCCCTCTTTTGCACTTTTATTCATATCAATTCTTATTTTTTCCAATTCGTTGATATCAGCTTCATCGTGTTGTGTTACATGGGGGATATTAATCCAACTGGCTTGCAAACGGGGGCCTGATATTTTTTTAATTCGACTGAGAGATACGGTTTCTATTTCACCAAAAACTGAAAAATCAATAATA
>JABHDX010000166.1 GCA_018672815.1 Gammaproteobacteria bacterium
CGTCCACGGCTTTGCAGGCCGCTGCATAACCACTCTGCCACCTTGCCATATCGAAAACAAACAGATTATACCTATTTAAAAAATATTAGCTTAATTGATTAAATAAATATTCTTTTTTTTACTAAGCAGGTCTTTTTTTAATTTATCCATTCTTTGAATATGTTCCGACTAATAAAAATAATATTCTTAAATTCTTTGAGTCGTCGGATTGTATAAGGAAACCAGTTGCTACCATAAGGACAGTAGATTCCTACTTTTTGTTTGTCATATATCAAATTATTTTGAATATCCCTTCTAACACCATAAAGTAATTCATACTTAAAGTGACTGGTTTTCAATTCATTCAATAATGATTCATCATGCGTAGCAATTGCATTATTCGAATGCATATTATTTTTTATCATGTCAGCTAAATATAAGAAATTATCTCGAATCCTATTTTTCTCTTTATAAGCATTAGCACTGCTTTCTTTATAAGCACCTTTAACCAACCGAATTGAGATATTATGCTTTCTCAATTCTAAAAGATCGTCTTTCGATCTGAATAAGTTGGATTGCAGTGTATAACCAAGTGTATCCGGATATTTCTCATTAAGTGAGTAACAAACCTTTAGTATTTTATCTGTTGTGGATGAATCTTCAGAATCAAACCGGATATTTTTTTTAGACTGATACGCATTATTTATAATGGGTTCAATCATCTCAATGCACTTGCTTTCAGAGTCAAGGAGGCCAAACTGAGATAACTTTATCGATAAACTAACATTATGATTTTGGTATTGCCTAATAAACTCTAAATATTCATTTTGAGCTTTTTTAACTTCACTTTTAGTGTGATTGAATTCGCCTATATAATTAAGGATAACCTCAAACTTTCTAGTCAAAAGATTATCTATTTGAGGTTTTGCTGCTCTGAAGTTATCTCCTGCAATAAATCTTTTAGCAAAGGGATAAATTAACCTCATAGGAGTAATATATAAATATAATAGGGTCTCATATTATGATGGATTCAAGCTATCATCATATAAACTTTTCGAATGGTCTCTTTTACTTCAGCTGTTCCTTTCCAACCTTTTGGGAAAACAAAACTATCGCCCGCTTTCACTTCTACCACTAGACCTGACTCAGAAGTTAAAATCCAATGTCCCTGAAGTATATGACAGAACTCCGTGACATCTAGATCCAGTTTTAATATTCCTGGTTCGCATTGCCAAGTACCAGCGAACATATTTTCATGATCTAAGAATCCAGAATCTGTTTGTTTTGGTAATGGCCCTACAGATTCTCCAAAAGAGTCAGCTTCAACTAAATTATCTAAACTAGAGCATTGATTTTGAACTTTTATTTCTGGCATCCTATATTCTCCTATTTCTGATTAAAAAATGATAATTGTTATGATTTTACTAGTTTGGAAAATATACAACTTGGGAATCTTTGATCCAATGATGATATTTTTTCATTATGACTGAAAATAATTCAGAATTAATAAAATGATCATGCCATTTTTGAACCTTAGGCAATTCCATTTCATTATCAAACCATCTTTCATCTGCAATTCTAAATTGTCTAACAAAAGGCAGAATCGCCATATCAACGAAAGAGATCTGATCTCCATACAAAAAGTTATTGTTATTGATACGTTCCTCTAGATTTTGCAAGATAGCTGCAGCTAGGTCTCTATTTTTTATTGGGTCGTTATCTTCATAACGATTCGAGTACTTATATCGATCAAGATAATCTTTAAATGATGTATCAAAAAGTAGAATAAGATCGTTCATTTCTTTTTGTTTGCTCAAATATTCATTGAGAATTAATAAAGAATCATTTAAGGAGAATGACCATTTCATTATATTAATACTTTCATCAATAACAGTTCCATCTTTGAGTAAAAGTACTGGCACTGTTGCCTTTGGAGAGATATTTATCATTTCTTGAGGTTTATCCTTTAGGGAAACTTCTCTAAGCTCACATTGAATATCACTTAAAACAATAGCCATTCTTGCCCGCATAGCATAAGGACATCTTCTAAAACTATATAAAATAGGTAATTGACTCATACTAAATGGAAAAACTCTAACAACTATCTTAGATCACAAAGATGTTGATAGAGTTTTAAAGACAGGTTTTTTATTTGAATTTAACCTTATTGATAATTTGATTATCAACCATTTTTCTTATTTCTTCATAACCTTTAGAAATTGATTCAATTTCTTCATCGGATTCTCCAAAGCGTTCTTTTAGAATTTTTCGAACTTGTTTATATTGCTCTTCATTGGGTTGCATAGCACCCATATTTTCATAGGTAACTGTAAACCAAACATTAGGACTGTTGGCACTGTCTGATGTATAAACACCGTAGTCGACAATATAGCCAAGTTCCTTCATGACTTCCATTTCCCTAATATAAGTCTTATTAAGATTAACTAAATAATCGTCTAGATAATTACTCTCTACTGCGACCACTGTCAGTTGAATATGTTTTTCACTTGGTTCGTAATCTTTATAGATTTCTGCAAATGCATTGCTAAATAAAAATACTGATAAAAGTAGTAAATGTTTCATTGTTTCTCCTCGATACTATAAATGGAGCGGGAAACGAGATTCGAACTCGCGACCTCAACCTTGGCAAGGTTGCGCTCTACCAGCTGAGCTATTCCCGC
>JABHDX010000027.1 GCA_018672815.1 Gammaproteobacteria bacterium
AAAGAGTATATGGCCATACATTATAAAAGCATGTCCTTTTTATGAAGAGTATCGACAAAAAACAACAAGAAATATTCCTGTTTTCATCTGTTCAGCCATTAACTGAGCTTTAAACTCAAATTAATTATTTCCAATATACTCTATAGCTTTCTTAATTCTAGAGTGAACAATTTCTTTGTCTAGAAGTGTTGCGGTTACATCTATTGAAGGTGAAACTGTGTTTCCTGTAATTGCTACTCTTAGTGGTTGTCCTATTTTTCCAAAACCAATTTCATTTCTTTCGCAAACATCTTTGATAGCTTGATGAATAGCTTCACTATTCCAATCAATATCTTGAAAAATAACCAATAAATCATTCAAAGGTTTAGAGATTTTAATTTTTAGATGTTTTTTTGCAGCCTCTTCATTGATCTTAAATTCACTAGAGTAAAGAGATTCAAAGAAACTGATTAATTCATTAAGATTCTCTACTCTTGATTTATAGGCTTCAGAGAATGCATTAATGACTTCTTCAGTCGGAAGATCAATGGATTGATTTTCACAGTTTTCTACCAAATAAGCTGCAAGCTCATTATTGTCACTAGTCAATAAATGTTGCTGATTAACCCATTTCAATTTCTGTAAATCAAACTTAGCACTCGACTTATTCAAACTTTCAATATTAAATTTATTTATTAATTCACCCTTACTAAAAATCTCTTCATCACCATGGGACCATCCCAATCTGACTAAATAGTTTAGAAGAGCATCTGGCAAAAAACCTTGGTCTTTGTACTCCATAATGTTCATTGAGCCATGACGTTTTGATAGACGTGAGCCATCAGAACCTAAGATCATAGGAAGATGAATAAAAGTTGGTAGCTGGAAGTCTAATGCCTTAAATAACTGTATATGTTTTACTGTATTCTTCAGATGATCGTCCCCTCTTATCACATGGGTAATAGCTGAATCATGATCATCAACCACCACGGCTAAGTGGTAAGTAGGCATACCATTGGATCTAAAGATGATAAAATCATCCAATTCTTCACAATCTACCTCGATGCTCCCGTAGAGTTGATCATTAATAATAATGTTCTCGGTTTTTTGTGACTTAAAACGAACTACATAATCTCCCTCTCGTTTAATATCTTGAGATAAGTCCCTACAAATTCCATCGTATTTTGGATTTTGTCCCTCTTTTAATTGTACTGCTCTCTTTTGATCAAGTTCCTCTTGCGTGCAATAACATCTATAAGCATGTCCTTTTTGTATTAATTCATTTGTTTTTTGATGGTAAAGATCCTTTCTTTTAGATTGATAAATAATTTCTTCGTCGTGATCAAGGCCCAACCAAGACATCCCTTGGAGAATTGCATCTATAGATTCCTTAGTAGATCGTTCTAGGTCTGTATCCTCAATTCTAAGGAGGAATTGACCACCTTGATTCTTCGCAAACAACCAACAAAATAGTGCAGTTCTTACACCACCTATATGTAGAAAACCCGTTGGACTAGGAGCAAAACGTGTTCTGACAGAGTTGGTAATCATAGTTTTAACTTAATTATAAAAATTATAAAGCAAGTATAAACGATTGCAGATACTAGGCGATATTTTTAAATTCTTCTGCAATCTCAATGAATGCTTTGTAATTAGTAGGCTCAATAGTGAAATTCATAAAACCATGGATCATCCCCTCATATTCTTTCTCAAAAACTTTCACTCCAGCATTTTTTAGAAATAATGCATAGGCTTGCCCTTCATCTCTAAGTGGATCAAAGCCAGCAGTTATAATCACAGCGGGTGGAAGCTTTTCAGGAGTCTCGTATTTGAGTGGAGCCACATAAATATTATCATGATCTTTTTCTGTCAAATAATTATTTCCGAACCAATCCATAATAGCTTGAGTCAAAAAATAGCCCTCATTGAGGGTTTTAAGTGAGAGATGTTCGCCTTTGCTATCAATTCCAGGATAGAGTAAAAGTTGTCTCTCGGGCATACTTTTACCTTCTTCTTGTCGTTTAATACAAAGACAAGCCGATAAATTACCTCCCGCACTGTCTCCCCCTACTGAAATTCTATTCGGATCAATTTTAAGCTTATCAGCGTTATCAATAAGCCAATCCATTGCCTTATCACAATCTTCTAATGGAATAGGAAAGGGATACTCTGGTGCTAAACGATACTCAACAGAAAAAACTTTCCAGTTTAAAAGTTTCGCTAAGAACTTACATACAATATCATGTGTTTTTATACTTCCAATACAAAATCCACCCCCATGAAAATACAATAAAGATCTGCCATCATTATCACTATCACTTGGTATATATTCTCGTATTGTAATTTGCTGATCTGAGACCTGTAAACTATGATCCTTATGTTCAATAGAAGGTGGTTTTTTTTCTAATGTTCCAGCTAGTTCATTATAATAATTCCTCATCGTCTCAGGTTTGACGGTACTGTAATCAATATCTTTTCGTCTTTGCTCAATAAAATATAGAAGAATCTGCATGCCTGAATCCATCGTTCTGCCGTCACAGACTTTAGGTTTTTTTACCAAAAACCTCTTATAGGCTTTTGGCATGTTCATTAATAATCTTAGTTTCCAACTCATATCTTTTCTACCTAGTAGTAAATTCATTTAACTGCAGATGTTGGTTAATATCAACTTCCTCTACTAATTTTACATCTGCTAGTTCAGGACCAATCAATAGCCAGTCGTATAAATGTTTAAGCGAACTTCGTTCACCTTTTGCAATGACTTTAACAGTACCATCTGATTGGTTTACAGCAGAGCCAGATATATGATGACTTATGGCAAATTTTTTTGTGCTATCTCTAAAAAATACCCCTTGCACTCTGCCAGAAATAACAAAACATCTAGTTAAAGTATTCTCAACTGTTCTTTTCATCTGATTAAGTTAACAAAAATTCAGATATGTGATGAATAATCTGATCTGTATTGAGTTCAAAAATAGCTCCTTTTGTGTTTTCTAATTCTACATAATATGAATCCTGAATAACTTCATTTGCCTGACT
>JABHDX010000028.1 GCA_018672815.1 Gammaproteobacteria bacterium
CTTTTTTTAGATGTATTGTAATCTGAACAAGCATTAAAAGTGTTTGACTAAATGACATCTTTTTCCTCATGACTGAGTTCCTGAATGCTCGTAGAATAATTATCTGCGCCAATTTGCATTTTAATTCTATAATTCTCAAGAAAATTGAGATGCCAAATTGAATGAACCGTTAAAACATCCTGTGAAGTCACTAAAATATTTTTGCTTTTATGTGTAATCGTTAATGATAGAACCAATCCAATCAATCGATTTTCTTGCCAACGGTTGTTACAAAACACATGGGATAACCGCTAAACGAATCAAAATACTTACCACACTTATTATTCACATACTTTTAATGCTCAACATAATAAAAACTCCTACATAATTGTTTTAATTTTTTTAGATAGTGAAAGTAAAAAAATTAACACGAGCGAAAGGATGCTATCAACTTGAATTTTAATGCACCCACTATAAGATAAATATTATGAACACCAATAAAGAAATCAAATCTGCTGGACTCAAGGTTACTCATGCAAGAAAAACAATCCTTAAGATTCTTGAAACCAGTAAAAGAACACACTTAAGTGCGGATGATATTAATAGAATTCTGATTAAGAAAAATGATGAAGTCGGTGTAGCTACGGTTTATAGGGTACTTAATCAATTTGTTGATGCAGGTATTTGCATCAAACACAACTTTGAATCTGGGCAAGCTGTTTTTGAGATCATGCCTGATCATCATCATGACCATATGGTTTGTATGGAAACTGGTAAGGTAATAGAATTTGAAGACGATATTATTGAAGAAAGACAACATCAATTGGCTAAGAAAAATGGTTATAAGATTGTTGATCACTCAATGGTTCTTTTTGTAGAACCCATTAAGAAATAACTTAAAATAATCCTTCGATCAATCCGTTTTCATCAATATCAATGTCTTCAGCAGCAGGTTTTTTAGGTAATCCAGGCATTGTAATAACATCGCCTGTTAGCACTACAACAAAACCAGCGCCTGCGGATAATCTTACTTCTCTTATTGGGACATCAAAACCCTTGGGTCTGCCTTTAAGTTTTGGATCAGTTGACAAAGATGCTGGCGTTTTAGCCATACAAATTGGTAGATGGCCAAATCCATTATTCTGTAGCTTCTCTATTTCTGTTCTGACTGCTTTATCAGCCATTATATTCTCAGCGCCATACATCTTAGTAGCAATGGTCTTAATTTTATCCCACAAAAGCATTTCGTCAGGATAGAGAAAAGAAAAATTATTATCGTTTTTACAAAGTTCAACAATAGCATTTGCAAGTTCTATAGCGCCTTTTCCTCCATGCAACCAATGATTGCATTCGACAATATCTACTCCTAAGTCACTGCATCTTTCCTTGACCATGCTCACTTCTGCATCGGTATCATGAGAGAAGCGATTGATTGCAACAACAACCGGAACATTAAATTCTTGTATGTTTTCTATGTGTTTTTTTAAATTTTCAGTGCCTTTGTTCACTGCATCAATATTCTCTATCTTAATATCAGATAATGGGACACCGCCATGCGTTTTCAATGATTGTAATGTTGCAACCAATACTACTGCATTTGGTGTTATTCCAGATTTCCTGCATTTGATATCAAAAAACTTTTCAGCCCCTAGATCTGAGCCAAAACCTGCTTCAGTAACCGTATAATCAGCAAGCTTCATAGCGAGTTTTGTAGCAGCGATACTATTACAACCATGAGCGATATTAGCAAAAGGACCCCCATGAACAAGAACAGGATTGCCTTCGAGTGTTTGCACTAAATTTGGATTTATTGCATCTTTCAAAAGAGCAGTCATAGCGCCCTGCACATTAAGATCTTTAGCTGTAATCATTTTCCCATCTTTACTGTAAGCAACAATGATTGAAGAAATATTATCCCTTAAATCATTGATGTCCTTTGACAAACAAAAAATTGCCATGATTTCTGATGCCGCTGTAATGGAAAACGTATCTTGCCTAGGAATTGAGTTAAGTGGTCCACCCAAACCAATCACTGCTTGTCTTAATGCCCTATCATTGAGATCAAGAACTCTATTCCAAACAATTTTTCTATGGTCAATATTGAGCAAATTACCATGATGTAAATGATTATCAAGAGCAGCAGACAACAGATTATGGGCTGAAGTTATTGCATGAAAATCGCCAGTGAAATGTAGATTAATATCTTCCATAGGGATAACTTGTGACATACCACCGCCTGCTCCGCCACCCTTCATTCCAAAGCAAGGACCCAATGAAGGCTCTCTAACACACGTCAGAGTTTTGTGGCCCAGTGAGGCCATAGCATCGCTGAGGCCAATTGTTGTAGTTGTTTTTCCTTCCCCAGCAGGAGTGGGAGTCATTGCTGTGACTAAAATTAATTTTCCTTCTGATTGACCAGCAATGGTTTCATCTTCATTAATATTCAAATTAATTTTAGCTTTATATTTACCATAGGGCTCTAGGTAGTTATCCGTTATGCCAATTTTTTCAGCAATATCACTAATAGGTTGGATATCTGCTTCTCTTGCTATTTCTATATCAGTTTTCAAATCAACTCCAATAGTTATAAATTTTGCGATATAGGTTATATTTTAAACGCAATAAATACAAGATAGTCAACTTAGAGCTTAAGTGGGCCGTATAGGAATTGAACCTATAACCAATAGATTAAGAGTCTACTGCTCTACCAGATTGAGCTAACGGCCCAAGAAAAAATGGGGTGGACGATGGGACTCGAACCCACGACCACCTGGACCACAACCAGGGGCTCTACCAACTGAGCTACGCCCACCATTGTTTTCTTAAGCTCTATTAACTATCTTGCCAAGGAGAAATTGTTAATCAAATGATCTTTTTTTATTCAGAAGATTCAATAACAACTGAAATCATCTTATCACCTTGCTCAATAGAATTTACAACATCCATATTCGCAGTGTGTCCAAAAACAGTATGCACTCCATCAAGATGTGGTTGAGGACCATGGCAGATGAAAAATTGACTGCCTCCAGTATCTTTACCTGCATGCGCCATCGATAAAGTTCCTGCTTGATGCTTATTTGCATTGATCTCACAATCAATATGATATCCAGGACCACCTGTGCCAGTTCCACTAGGACATCCACCCTGAATCATAAAATTAGGAATAACACGATGAAAATTAAGATCGTCATAAAACCCTTTTTCAATCAAGTCAGTAAAATTCTTTACTGTATTCGGAGCATCCTCTTCAAATAAATCAATATGGATCTCACCCTTATCTGTTGTCATTAATACTTTTGTCATGATCTACCTCATTTAAATTTTTAAACATTATCTAGATCTTTGAACAGCTTTTCCACTTTATCCTTAATTAAATGTCTAATTTCTCTATATTATTTTTCAATGGATAATTTTTATAATCAGATAGATTTCACTCAATTCTATATTTAGCTTTTGTATGGGTTTTCAACACATAGGAATGGTATGGTTATCTTTTGAAAAATTTTTTAATTAAATCTCTAAATTATCCTAATTCTGAGGTATAGATTAAATCCTCATGATAGAGGCCTTCATCATAAAAATTAAACAGATCATACTTATTAATTGGATCAAAGGAATCAGGCATAATTTCATTGGATGCAGTTAAGTCAGAACCATGATCATTAATATTCTCAATGGCTGAAATTATAATCTCTTCTTCTAGGAAAACCTCTTCATCAATGAGTAAATCTAATAGCTCTGGTTTACTTAGATTAACTATTATTGGTGTATCAAATTCAATGGTCTCAGGAAGTGTAATCGATTCGTCAGTGGCATCATCTGTGATTGGGTATAAGTCATTACCGTTTGAATCTGATTCTTCATTTTCAATATCTTTATTATAGTCAGCTATATACAGACCATCAGAAGAAAAATCATTAAGATTTGTTGAACCTGTGGATGAGATTTCAACTACGCTAGTGCCTGTATTTACTGCAAACCAAATAGTGCCATCACTTGAGGAATAATAATCATAACCTTCATAGACATTTTCCTCGTCAATAGTCAGTCCAGTAACTAACGTCCAACCTTCCATATTCACTTGAACTTGGTCTATTGTTGAATCTCCATATGTATAGATATAATGCACAGTCTCTTGAATGCCGTCACCATCTAGATCTCTGGTATAGGTTCCCTCAAGATCTTTCAATGCCTGCTCAGATATTTTTAAGATCGTGGCTTTTCCGTCATTAATATTAATATCTTCTATGCCAGTCAGTTGTGCATCAGTGAAACTTCTAAGATCAATGGTTTGATCTGTATAGTTTCCAAAAAAGTACAATGAGTCCCCTTCTCCATCAGTTGCATTGGTGCCAGTTCCTCCATCAATAGAGACAAAGTCAAATGATTGGATATAAAAATTATCATACCCATGACCACCAATAATAATGTCATTTGAGCCGATGGCATAAATATTATCGTTACCATAACCACAGGTGATTGTGTTACTTGCAGCATTACAGGTAATTGAGTCATTACCACTCCCCGTTATAGCATTCTCAATTATCGTGTCATCATAAATACTAATTGGAAATCCTGAATAAGCATAATCCCAGTCATCTGAACCATTTCCCCAAGGCTTTTCTATTTTAAGTTCGTCAGTACCAATATATGAAATATTTCCACCAACAAGATTCAATGTTATGTCTAAACTGTAACTTGATAAATCAATGGTATCGATGCCGCCAGTGTCATATATGGTTTCCCATACAGGACCTGAGTAAGTATAAGTAGTATTACCTTCATTATTTTCAGGCGTCATGCCATAAATATATTGGATCGTTTTAATATCATTTATTCCAGGCATAGTTCCGAAAATATACCAATTACTATAATCATCCCAATCATTCATGATATATGCTCCGGTATTAACATAAGCCATAACAGACCATAGGGTAGTATTTTGTTCAATACTGGAAGTGGGATACATCTGAGTATGAGAAAGACCAAGTGAATGGCCTATCTCATGGATCATAATAGTTGGACCATAATAACTGCCATAAACTTCTGGATCATAATCTTTCCTAACCCATATATCATTTGCATCAGAAACACCAAGAGAACTATCTGATGAATCATAGTAATACGGTATTAATGACCAACCACCAGCATTACCAAAATCTCCCGTGGAAAGCCCAATACGGATATCACCACACATACTTTCGTTATCATCTACTTTCACAAAGGTAATGCCAGAAACATTACCCCAGTAGGCAAAAGCCTGGTCAACTATAGCTTCCCATTCAGCAGAGTAGTCACTTCTATTTTCATAGACAGATGCAGCATCTCCGCCATCATAGTTAGGCCCTAATACTGAATTAGAATCTATCAAACTATAAGTAATTACTAATGGGGTGTTAGGGTCGCTGTCATGTTTAAGACCTATGTAATAATCTCCCCAACCATCATATTCTGTGCCTGATACATAATAATAAGTCCAAAGTTGTCCAAGAATACTGGTATCAGTTGGAAGACCTCCATAACCAGTTGTGAAATTCTCATTATGGTATGGATTTCCATAATTCACATCATTGGCATTGATAGTGACGGTTTTTTCGAAAGTCAATCCGCCTTGGTCAGTAACTGTGACTGTGACTGTATATGTAGTCTTAGTTTCATAGTCTAACCAAGTTCCAGACTTTACTTTTAAGCTGCCATCGACAACCTCAAAACTGTTTGCATCATCACCACTTAAGCTATAGGTATATTCATCATCCGTATTAACATCAGTAACAACAAAACTTCCCACAGAAGCACCAATATAATTCTCGTCGACATTAAAACTATCAAGGGCGAGGTCAGTTGGCGCAACATTAACTTCCACTGTATAGTCTCGACTAAAGGTAGCACCACCCTTATCGGTAGTTGTTACCGTCAAAGTATAAGAAGCCTTGTTCGTACCTGAAGGAGTTACACTGTCTTTTAATTTGAGTTGTCCATCAACCACTTCAAACATTTCAGCATCACTTCCTGATAAAGAATAGCTATGATTATCAACAGCATCCTCATCAGTGGTGGTCAAATTGCCAACCACACCACCCGTATTACCATCATTGACAAAAAGACTGCCAGAGAGATTTATACCAGTTGGAGCATCGTTGATATCATTAACGCTAATCGTGTAGTTTGTTGAAATAGACAATCCACCACTATCAGTAGCGGTAACCGTGACGGTATAAGAACTCTTGACTTCATAATTGAAGCTCACCCCATCTCTAAGTTTTAATTGACCATCAACCACTTCAAAGGACTCAAAATCGTCGCCTGACAGTGTGTAGGTATGACTATCACCAATATCTTCATCGGTGGTGGTCAGATCTCCAACCACTGCACCTGCAGAGTTTTCATCAATAGCAGTGCTTGAAAGAGCAATGGCGGTGGGTGCTTCATTAATATCTGTAACACTAAATGGATAGGTGGTTGAATTTGTGTAGCCACTATCATCGGTAGCTATGATGGTGATTGAATAACTATTTATAACCTCATAGTTAGCACTGACACCGTCTTTGAGTTTGAGTTGCCCATCAACCACTTCAAAATTCTCAGAGCCTTCTCCCGATAGAGTGTAGGTAATAGTTCCACTAAAATCAGTATCAATAACTGACAAAGAACCAATAACTACACCGGTTGCATTTTCCTCAAACTGAGTGGAAGTGACTTGGACAGTACCCACCGTTAAAGTGAATTCTTCTTGGTAAGTCAGTCCACCCTTATCCGTGGTTGTTACGGTAAGAGTAATGGTCGGCTCAGCAACATTATCTATAGACTGACCAGCTTTTAATTTCAATACACCATCAACCACTTCAAAACGATCATCACTCACGGTGTAGGTGTGATTATCAACCGCGTCTTCATCGACGGTAGCTAACCAACCCACCACTGCTGCATCCGTGTTATCCATGAGTCCGGTTCTGGAAATATTAATACCAGTCGGCGCATCATTAACGTCATTAATGGTAACGGTAAAAACTTCAGAAGTTGTCAATCCACCACTATCGGTAGCAGTGACGGTAACAGTGTAACTGTTCTTGACTTCATAGTTAGCACTGACACTGTCTTTAAGTTTGAGTTGACCATCGACCACATCAAAGGAATCGGCATCGGTGCCGGAGAGAGCATAAGTGTATTCATGAGTGGCATTAAGATCATCAATGGCTGCTGTTAAATCACCAACCACAGCACCGCTTGCATTCTCATCAATACTTAAATTTGAAATGGTGATGCCGGTGACCACATCGCTGACAATGATATTAAACGTTTGTGTGGCCGTACCGCCGTTGCCATCATCAATGGTAATCTCAACAATATAAATATTATTGGCATCGCTATCTTGAGCATTTTCAAAATCTTGTCTATCAATAAATGTGAGTGCCCCGGTGGCCGCATCAATCGTAAAAAAGGATTGATCATCGCCGCCACTAATCGAATATGTGAGGGTATCATCATCAACATCGGTTGCAGTAAAACCGGTAACATCCGAGTGGTTCTCTTCAATGTTGATATCAGGGCCTGAGGTAAACTCTGGTGCATCATTCACTGGAGTCACAGATATATTCACTGTGCCCGTTGAAGTTAAACTCCCATCTGAAACACTATAAGTAAAAGATCCAAAGGAAGTATTGTCATCATTAAGGTTTAAATCTGGAGTAAAAATAAGACCTGTCAGTTGTGAAATCGTTAAGGTCATATCATTAGTGACCTCAGTTCCATCAGCCGTGGTCAGAGTTCCTCCGGTCGGTAGTCCAGTCACAGTGACAGTTAAAGAATCGCCATCAGAATCAGTGGGTGTCGATATACTTAGAGCAATGTTACTGGAGTCTTCATCCATGGAAACTGTTGTAGTTCCTACAACAGTAGGGGCAGAATTAGGATTGGGAGCTATGAGTTGGCCTCCGCCACCTCCACCGCCGCCACAAGCTGAGAGGGTTAAAGAAGCAAGTGCTGGAAAAGTTAAGTTTAATTTTTTATCTTTTTGGATGCTTAACTTGATATTTTCCATAATTTTACTTTCTTTAATAAATCTACCAGTTAAAAAAATATATAGCAACTTAAGGTTTATATAACTAAATCAATAATTTATAACTATTTTTTTATTTATAATAAATATTATTTATTGCTCAAAAGTTCTATGATAAAAAATACAAATTATGAAATTATGAAATTATTAAATAAAATTATAATTCTTATTATTGCCATATTCCCTATGGGTCAATTTGAAAATACTTTTTCAAAAGCTACTCTTGATACTCAAATGAATTCAGAGCAACAATCAATTTTTTACAATGCTCTTATAAGTTCAGTAAAAGAACATCCAATTTATTTGGAAGCTCAGACAAGTTTAGAGCAAACTAAAGCTTCTCTAGATATTACCAAGTCAAATAATAAGCCACATGTATTTTTCCAAAGCAACATTAGGAATAGCCTCATGCAAAAGTTTGAGAATCCATTGTCATCGTTTAGTGAAAGCACAAGAGATCAGCATAGAACTGATGGAAGCATAATTATACAACAAGCATTGTTTGACAGAACTATTATGGAAGAAATAGAGAAACAAGAGTACATCTTTAAGGGAGACTTTTATGAAAAGCAACAAAAAGTTTCTGCACTAACAAAAGAAATGGCTCTGATATGCATAGATACAGCAGCCTATAAAATAATTAGTGATCTAATTGAAATCTCAGTTCAAAGTCATTCTCAGATACTCAATCGAATTGAAATGAGGGTAGAAAGTGGTAGAGCTGCCCAAGCAGAAATGACTAGAGCAAAAGCTAGGTTTGCTGAAGCGCAAGCAAAAAAAATTGCAATGGATCTAAAACTGAAAAGTTCCAGGGCAAAATTTATTCAATTGATGCCAAATTCAGAACCTTGCATGAAATTCATTAATATCAATCAGAAAGATTTACTCATAAGAAAAAACTTACTTAACAGCGAATTAGAAAATAATTTTATTCTATTACAGGCATTAGAAGTTATAAAAGCATCTAAAACAAACTTAGAGCTTGCAAGATCAAGTTATAAACCTCAAATTAACTTTGAATTAAGAGGGGATCGTTATGATTTTACTGGAGCTAAAAACTATGATCTCTATGCAGGTATCAATGTCAATGTTGATATTTATAGTGGTGGAAAAAAATCTGCCATGGTTAGGCTGGCTAAAGAACAACTAAAGAGTTCAAAGTTTAAAAAAGATATTTTAATAAAGAACCTAACTGCATCCAGTGAATCTAATTTTGTTGAAATCATTAATAGTAGAAATAGATTGGATGTTTTTGGCAATGCCTATACAGCTTATGAGGACAGTAGAGAAATGCTAAGACTGCAATTTGAATCGTCTAATGTTTCCCTGCTTGAACTACTGCAAGCAGAAAGAGACTATATAGAATCAGCAGAATTATTTATCCTCAATAAAAAAGAAGTCATCTCATCTCAAATTAATCAATTATTTTTAACCAGTAGAATTAACAAGTATTTTGAAGAAAATATTCAAATAGATAATGGTGTAAAAATTGAATAATAGGCATTGGTTTAAAACTGCATTTGGAGCAAATAAAAATCTTTACTCAAAAGTAATTCTTGCATCGGTAATGATTAATTTATTATCGGTAGCAAGTTCAATCTTCATTATGGTTGTTTATGACAGAGTTATACCCAATGCTGCTTATTCATCGCTTTTTGCATTGACTATAGGGATGACTATAGTTGTTATTTTTGATTTTATTTTAAAAAACTTAAGATCATGGTTTATCGATTTAGCTGGGCAAGATTTGGATCTTAGTGTTGGTGAAGATATTTATAATAGAATTCTTAATGCGCCAATGGATAAGTTAAATAGCTCGGTGGGAAATTTGGCCAATACCTTTAAAGAATTTGATTCTTTAAAAGAATTTTTTACTTCAGCCACTATAGCATTGATAGTTGATCTTCCTTTTGTCTTTCTATTTATTCTAGTTATCTATTTAATATCAGGGCCTCTTGCTATAATTCCATTATCAACCGTGCCTATAATTTTAATTATTGGTATTGTGATACAACCATTTATTGCTAGATACAGTGAATCTCTTTCTCAAATGAATCAAAGCAAATACAGTCTCATGATTGAGAGTTTAGGAGCAATAGATGCAATTCAAACCAATGATAGCTCACCTTTATTCATTGAACGTTACAGATCAAGTGTCAAAGAAGGATCAAATGCATCAAGAAAATCAAAGGTTTTATCCCAACTGGCAACTAACTCAGCTTCTAGTGCACAATTGATTAGCTTAGTTGGGATTATTTTTTATGGAACATATCTGATTGACGCTGGCACAGTGTCAATGGGAGCTATGGTTGCTGCTGTCCTTCTATCATCTAGAGCATTAGCTCCAATGGCACAAGTGGCTAATTTATTTGGCAGACTGAACACTGCAAGAACTGCTTACAAAAAAATTGATCAACTATTACTCTCCATTAAAACTCAGAGCAAGGAAGATGATGGAATAATTATTCAAGAACTGGGTGACCTTGAATTGAGAAACCTCAGTTTTAGTTACTTTGACTCTAATACACAATCATTATCACAAATAAACTTAATTATAAAAGAAGGCGAAAGAGTTGCCATCATGGGGAGAAACGGATCAGGAAAGACAACATTAATTAAACTTCTATCGGGCCTCTACATGCCCACGCAAGGAAGTTTAACTTACAATAAACTGCCCATTGAACAAATCAATA
>JABHDX010000029.1 GCA_018672815.1 Gammaproteobacteria bacterium
AATATTGGCGGCAGAGATAATCTTCAATTTGTTATGTGTTCTAAATCAACTGAAGACCAAGCCAAGTCATTTGCCTCATTAAATAGCGATAAAGAATGGCTCTTAGAGCAACCCAATGCTCCTCTATGGGATTCATCCAGTGATAACAGTAAATTCATTGGAAGTTTTCAATTAGAACCTATTATTGTTGATTAATAGTCTATAACAGCAATCATTAAGTACCCTTATTAATCTAAGGGTACTTTTATAGTATGAATAAATTACAAGGCACATGTTTTCAAAAAGAAGTATGGGATCAAATAAAATTAATACCTAAAGGTGAGACCAGATCCTACAAAGATATAGCTAATGCAATTGGAAGACCTAATGCATACAGAGCAGTTGCTAATGCTTGTGGAAAGAATCCATATCCAATAGTCATTCCATGCCATAGAGTTATAGCTTCAGATGGTTCGATAGGTGGATACACAGGAAATGGGGGCATAAAAACAAAAAAGAAACTACTCCAACAAGAAGGAGTCCTATTTGTATAACATAATAATATGTTTTTTATTGTCAGCTTGGGTTTATTATCTTAATAATAATATTAGATTAATAAACTTATCGTACTATTATTAATATGGAGACATTCAATGAAAGAATTTGAAGGAAAAACAGCTGTTATCACCGGAGCTGCAAGTGGGATTGGTTATGCTTTGGCAGAACGGTTTGCTCAAGAAAAAATGAACATTGTTCTTGCTGATATAGAGCAAGATGCCTTAGAGAGTGCTGTCAAAAAGATATCAGATCATGGCGTAGAAGCCACTGGTTTAAAGATTGATGTTATGGATAAGGATGCTGTCAGTTATCTTGCTGAACAATCCATAAAAGACTTTGGTCATATTCACATTCTTTGCAATAATGCTGGAGTGGCTAGCAATGTTGCAGGCGATGGAATATGGGATCTTGATGCAAGCGACTGGGAATGGGTTTTAGGTGTTAACTTTTATGGTACTTTATATGGACTCGAATCCTTTGTGCCTCATATGATTAAACACAAAGAAGAAGGGCATATTCTTAATACCATTTCTTTGGCAGGTATTTTACCAGGGGAAGCTATATATGGTGTAAGTAAGCATGCTGCCCTAGCATTGAGTGAATCACTCTGGCAGGGTCTAAGAAAAACTAAAAGTAAAATTGGAGCTTCAGTTTTGTGCCCAGGTTTTGTAGCTACAAACATCATAGAATCGGATCGAAATCGACCAGAACACTTACCAGCTAAAAATAAAGCTAATTTCATGTTAAAGAAATTGGCTGCTAAAGTTCTAAAAAGAGGCAAAGAACCGAATGAAATAGCAGACGTTACATTAGATGCGATTCGAAAAAATAAATTCTATATTCTTCCACACACAAATTACGATGACATGATTAAAGAAAGGTACAGCAGGATTCTCGCAAGAACTGAACCCCAAGAAGCAGATATGCAAGAAGTATTATTGGGAACATTAATGAGCAAAAAAGGCGAGTGGTAGTAAGTTATAGCAAATATGCAAATACAAAAAGCAATTGGTTATGTTATTTTTTCAGTCTTTGGAATTATCGTATTATTATTGTCGACTCTCTATCTCACGCAAACCTCAAATTATGAAGTGAATCCAATTACTGGCTGCCAATCAGATTCTCAGGTAAGCGTTTATTGTGAATTTAGCAAACCTGAAGATATTGTCGTTCTACCCGATAATCAACACTTATTAATATCTGAATTTGGAGCAATTGTCCCCCTTAGTTCAGAAAATATACCTGGGAAAATCTCATTGTTTGATACAGAGACACTGAAAAAAAAGTCAATCAAGCTAACGCTCGGTGAAAACATATGGGGCGAAAACAATTGTCAACGTGAAGATCTATTGCTCTCACCACATGGAATTGATCTTAATCAAAGATCAGATGGTCGCTACCAGCTTGCTATTATCAATCATATGCCTCAAGAAACTATTGAAATGTTTGAGTTGCTTAATATCGAAGGCTCTTGGGTACTACAATGGAGAGGGTGTGTGAATGCTCCTGAAACAGCTTATTTTAATGATGTGGCCCTCAGAAATGATGGGAGCTTCTTTTCAACTAATATGTATGAAAAAGGCATATCTTATTTGAATTTAGCCTATATCTCTTATAGCAAGGTAGATACTGGTTTTGTTTATCAATGGAATACAAATGATGGATTTACCAGAGTATCAAACTCTGAAGGTTCCTTTCCTAATGGTATCTCAATCTCAGATGATGAGACAAATTTATTTATTAATTATGTTTTTAATCATAGAACCTCAAAATTAAATCTACCAAGTCTTACTATAGAAGCAGAACACTTCAGCAAAGGCACACCAGATAATTCATTTATTGATGGAGAGTTTATTTGGGTAGCGGTACAAGATAATACCGCTACAGATTTATTAATTCATTGTAATGAGACAGTAGTCCAATGCCCATTACCTTTTACGATCTATAAATTAAGACAGGAAGACTTATCTGAAGTAGAAGCATTCTCATTCAAGCAAACACAAATAGGTTCGGTTACAGTAGGAGTACCACATAAAGAAAAAGTGTGGTTAGGTACTTTTATGGGCAATCGAATTGCATCCTTTAACCTAAATCAAGAGTAGTAAAAATGAAAGCGTATTTATGCAGAAAATTTGGCCCAATTAACTCACATAAAATTGAGGAAATTGACAATCTAGTCCCAGGAGATAATGAAGTTGTGGTGAATGTACATTCTGCAGGTGTAGCATTTCCAGATGTATTAGTTGTGCAAGGCCTGTACCAAATGACACCAGATTTTCCATTTTCACCCGGAGGTGAATTTACAGGCATTATTAGTGAAGTGGGTAAAAATGTTACTAAATGCAAGCTTAATGATAGAGTCATAGGTTTTAAAGGCAGTGGTGGATTTGCTGAAGAAGCATTGTGTCATGAGTCCAATATCATGCCTCTACCAGACTCAATGGATTATCAGACGGGTTCTATATTTCCACTCAATTATGGAACATCCATTCATGCCTTTAAACAACGAGCTGAATTAAAGAAAGGCGATAATGTTCTTATTATGGGAGCAGCAGGAGGTCTTGGGATAGCAGCGATTCATGTTGCTAAAGCGATGGGAGCAAATGTGATTGCAGCGGCATCTTCAAATGAAAAATTAGATTTATGCAAACAGCAAGGTGCAGATTCTACAGTCCTATACTCAAGAGATAATATGGATCGTGATTCTCAAAAGAATTTTTCATCTGAGTTAAAAGCATTAACCAATAATAAAGGTGTTGATGTTGTTTTTGATCCAGTTGGTGGTGCCTATTCAGAGCCAGCATTAAGAGCCATCGCTTGGAAAGGAAGATATTTAGTAATAGGATTCACTTCAAGCATCCCTTCAATTCCTCTTAATTTAGCTTTGTTAAAGGGTTGTCAAATTATTGGCGTATTCTGGGGAGCTTTTTGCATGAGAGAACCAAATATTAACAATGAAAACTTCCATCAATTGTTTTTAATGTATGAGAAAGGACAGATTAAACCCTTTGTTACTGAAACATTTCCTTTGGAACAAACAGCAGAAGCAATAAATAAGTTAGCCAATAGAAATGCTATAGGCAAAATAACTATTTCTGTCATTGATTAAATGTCTCAATCATCGAGCTATCAATTATTGGGTTTTCTTACCACCCTTAATGTTCTTAACTTTATTGATAGACAATTGCTTACGAGTTTTTCAAACTTTATCGTACCCGATCTTAATTTAACCAATACACAATTTGGGCTTTTATCGGGTTTAGCATTCATTGTATTTTATTCTCTTGTGGGACTTTTTATGGGTGCTATCTCTGATCGAGTCCATAGAATTAAGTTTATATCGTTTGGAGTATTCTTATGGAGTCTATTAACTGCGATTTCTGGTATGGCTAAAAACTTTTGGATGTTATTACTACCAAGAATATTTATTGGTATTGGAGAATCAATACTTACTCCTTCTGCACTTTCATTATTATCGGATCATTTTCCAAAAAAAAATATGGGCTTCGTTTCAGGATTTTATTACTTAGCAGTTCCATTAGGTATAACAGCTTCATTCTATATTGCTGGTTACCTAGGCCCGATATGGGGTTGGAGAAATTGTTTTTTTGCCTTAGGAGCAATAGGAATTATTTTTGCCATTGTAATACTAATATTTAAAGAAACACCCAATAGGAAACAGCAATTAGAATTACAACTGACTAAAGATGTTCTCAATAAAAAAACAATCATAGATTCTATGCATGCTTTAAGACAGACTTTGAAAGACAATTATGCACTTCGTCTAACTATCTATGGTGGTATTGCTGTACATCTTATTTTAGGAGCAACTACATTCGATCAATTGTGGTTGGTCCAAGAAAGGGGGTTTGATCGATCTGAAATACTTATTATTACTGGAACAATTGGTTTTCCTGCTGGAATATTAGGTAATTTATTTGGAGGTATAGGTAGCGACTATTACACAAAGGTTACTGGTAAAGCTCGACAAACCTTTTTATTTTGGTGTTTGCTCGTCTTTACTCCTTTTGTAATATATTATCGCCTCACAGAAGACACAGGGATTTTATTCTTCTCATTATTGTTTCTTGGTTTTTTTCAATGGGGTTGTCTATATGGACCAATCACATCATCGATACAAGAAATGGCACCTGAGAAAATGAGAGCAATAGTTCTTGCTTACTATCTCTTAATGGTTAATATCGTTGGTTTGGGTATCGGGATCACTTTTGCAGGCGTAATGATTGATTACTTACTAAGCAATGGAGTTAATGAAGCTTATTCTAAAACACTTCTGACATTTCAATTATTAGCTGGATTATCTTTGCCAGCTTTTTATATTGCTGGTAAAAATTACAAACCTAACAACGAGGAAAAAAGAGTCTAAAAAAATTTTAAATCTTTATCTTTAATTCTCCCATAACGCACAGCAAACAGATCAGAAAGATACTGTTGTGTATTAGTCCAAGGTGCTTTTGCCCCTTGTTTGGGAAACTTATGTTTTGCTCTTTCAACATAACCCGAGGTAAAGTCTAGCCATACGCCATCTTCTTCAATTGTTTCATCTGTAATAGCTACACAGTAATCGTAGCCTTTTTTATCAATATGATTAATCAATCTACAAGTATATTCTGCTGTAAGGTCTGCTTTGAGTGTCCAAGAAGCATTGGTATAACCAAACGTTACTACCATATTAGGTACGTCTGCTATCATCATACTTTTATAGAACATTTTTGATGAAATATCGAGGTTCTTACCATCAATATCAATATTTATATCACCAGCAACTTCCATATTTAGTCCTGTTGCTGTAATAATCATATCTGCTTCTAATAACTTTCCCGATTTTAAAGTGATACCATGTTCGGTAAATCTCTCTATGTGATCCGTGATAACTGTTGCTTTTTTTTCATTAATAGCATCGAAGAAATCTCCACCAGGAACTAGACAAATTCTTTGATCCCAGGGGTTATAAGTTGGAGTGAAATGTTTTTCAATATTGTAGTTTGGTCCTAGCTTATTTTTAACTTGATCAATTAACCATTCTTTTACTTTTTTCGGTTGTGCTCTTGCTCGATTAAAAAAGAACCATTGTGAAAATAAAATATTTTTCCAACGAACGACTATATAGGCCAGTTTATCATTAGTGTATTTTCTTAAAAAATTACCAAGAGGATCTTCCTCTGGCCCTATGATGTAATAAGTAGGGGACCTTTGTAGCATTGTAATGTGTTTTGTTTCATTAGCCATACTAGGAATAATAGTGACAGCGGTTGCACCACTACCAATAACAACAACGTTTTTATTCTTATAGTCTAGAGTGCTAGGCCATTGTTGAGGATGAATAATTTGTCCTTTAAAATCATTTTCTCCAAGAAATTTTGGTCTATAACCTTGACTATAGTTATAGTAGCCACCACAAAACACTACAAAGTCACAAGTAATATGATCTGTTGTTTGTTCATTTTTACTATTAATAGTTAATGACCATTCTTTTTTTTCTGTTGACCAGGAAGCAGAATCTACCATTTGATTGAATCTAATGTTTTGATCAATCTTATTTTCAGAAACAATTTCTTTAAGATATTCAAGTATAGAGGGTCCATCAGCTACAACTTTTTTGCCGACCCAAGGTTTGAATCGATAACCCATTGTGCACATATCTGAATCTGATCTTATTCCTGGGTATTTAAAAAGGTCCCAAGTTCCTCCAATGGAGTCACGTCCTTCTAATAAAAGATAAGTCTTGTTAGGACATTTATTTTTAATATTATAAGCAGCTGCTATACCGGAAATACCAGCACCAATGATAACAATATCAATTTTTTTACTTCCCATATCAATGCTAAATGCTTATTAATCGAACGGTAATATTATAGTACAGATATTACCACTACTTAAAGTATTAAAATTTATTTATGATCAATAAATAAGACTGTAATATGATTACCTCTTTTACGAATAATTATTTCAAATCTTTTATATGAGTTATCTAGTATTAGCAAGAAAATGGAGGCCTAAATTCTTCTCAGAAGTATCGGGGCAAGATCACGTGGTAAAACCACTTCAAAACTCTCTCAATAAAGACAAAGTACATCATGCATTTTTATTCACAGGCACCAGAGGAGTAGGTAAAACAACAATCGCAAGACTTCTTGCTAAGGCTTTGAATTGCGAAGAAGGTGTTTCTTCTGAACCTTGTGGTAAGTGCCAACCTTGCTTATCTATAGATGATGGTAACTTTATTGATTTGATCGAAGTAGACGCAGCATCACAAAGAGGTATTGATGACACCAGAGAGCTATTGGAGAATAGTCAATATACGCCATCAACAGGTAGGTATAAAGTCTATTTAATTGATGAAGTACATCAGTTAACCAAAGAAGCATTCAATGCACTTCTTAAGACTTTAGAGGAACCACCACCGCATATGAAATTTCTTCTGGCAACCACAGAAAGTGAAAAAATACCGATCACTGTTTTATCCAGATGCTTAAAATTTAATCTTAAGAAAATTTCTGAAAATACAATTCAGAAACGAATGGTTGATATATGTAAAAAAGAGAAAATTAAATACGAAGACAATGCTTTGAATTTGATTAGCCAAGCATCGGATGGAAGTATGAGAGATGGATTGAGTCTTCTAGACCAAGCCCTAGCGTATGGTGATTATAATTTAACAACAGAGCAGATAGAAAGTATGCTTGGTACGATTGATATCAATTATACGATTAATCTTTTAATTGCAGTTTTTAATCAAGACAAAGAGCAACTGCATCTAGCTCTAGAAGAAGTCGACAAGCTCTATCCAGATTACTCATCAATATTGAATTCAATTGCTTCTTTATTGCAAGAAATCGCTTTTAAACAAGTGACAGATAAAAATGATACAACATTTAATGTTGATGTCATCGATTCAATTGCTAATAATCAGGATCAGGATTTAATTCAATTATTGTATCAAATAGCAATTACATCAAAAAGAGATATGGAAATTGCACCAAGCATGAAAGAAGGTTTTAGAATGTCTATTCTACGTATGTTTTCATTTACGTTAAATGAAGAAAATAGTTCCAGTGAAACTATAGAAAAAAAAACAATCAAAATAAATAAACCAGATACTTCTAAAGTCATACAAACCAAAACGACCATCAATAAGGATGATGAAATGTTATCCAATAATGTCGTAAATAAAATGAATAGAAAGAATTGGCCCAACCGAGTCAATGAAATGCAAATCAATGGAACTGTAAAGCAATTAGCCTCTCATTGTAGTTTTGAGAGCCTTGTGAATGATAATCTAATACTAACAATCGACAATGATTATGAACATCATTTATCAACAAATAGAGTTAATGCTTTAAAAGATTTCTTAGTTTTAAATTACGATTATATAAAAAGTGTCAATATCAGTCTAAAGAACAACGACGGATCAACCTTAGCAAAAAAAAGAAGTGCGGCTAATGAAGCACAAAAAATAATGAACGAGTCAAGGGTTAAAACAGATCCAAATCTACAACAATATATGGAGTTATTTGATGCAACCATAGATGATGAGTCATGAAAAAATTTAGCCCTATACTTCAAGATTTAATAGATGCATTTAAACAATTGCCTGGTATTGGTATAAAAAGTGCACAACGAATTGTTTTTTATTTGTTAAAAAATAATGATGATAAGTCTCAATTTATAGCCAATACTCTGACTGCATCTTTAGAATCTATTAAAGAATGTTCTAAATGTAGAATGTATACAGATGCAGAAGTATGTGAGATATGTTTGGATGAAAAACGAAATAATAAAGTTTTATGCATAATAGAATCGCCAGCAGACTTATTAGCTATTGAGAACACTCAACAATTTAATGGCAAGTATTTTGTTCTTATGGGGCAGTTATCACCAATCGATGGAATTGGTCCAGATGAGTTAAAAATAAATAAATTAACAGAGTTAATTATTAATAACTCGATAGAGGAAGTTATATTAGCTAGTAGTCCAACTGTTGAAGGGGAGGCAACAGCAAACTATATAGCTTCGATTGCAGAAAATAATAATATTAAAGCCTCGCGTATCGCCTATGGTGTTCCTGTAGGAGGCGAACTTGAATACGTTGATTCCAATACATTAATACAAGCGATTAATAATAGAAATATTATTGATTAATTCTGCCTAAAATCTTCTATAAGTTTTTGATAATTCTGGTATCTCAATAATTCTATTTCATCATTGTCTAAGCTTTCTTTTACAGAGCAATGTGGTTCTGAGATATGAATACAATCATTGTATTTACATCTTCCTAAATGTATTTTCATTTCTTTAAAGCCATGTTGAATATCCTGAATGTCTTTTATGGCTGGGTGCAAGTTTTCTACACCAGGTGTATCAATGAGATAACTATTGGTATTGATTTTATACATACTAGTTGTGGTGGTAGTGTGTCTTCCTTTATTGCTTTTAGAAGATAAAGATTTAGTTTTTAATTGGTGACTACTTAAAAGTAAATTAGTAATTGTAGATTTACCAACACCAGATTGTCCTACCAAAAAAGATGTTTGATTTAACAATTGATCAAACAATTCTTTGACATTATTTTCAGTTTTTGCAGAAATATTAATCAACTTATAACCTAGTTTTTGATACGTTAATATCCGTTTATTTGTTAACGGATGTAGATCATTTTTATTGTATATAATGGTTGCTTGATTATTCATCAATTCACTGACTAGTAACAATTTATCAAGCAAAAGAAAATTGGGTTCTGGTTGAGCTGCAATAACGATTAGTAATTGACTGACATTGGTTGCTATGATTTGTTTTCTACCCGTCTTATCAAAACGTTCCACAACATTTATCCTTTCATTGGGTTGATCAATTAATATTTGTTCGTCCCTGACTTGAGTAGTTTTTATATAATCACCTACATAGACTTTTGTTTTGGAGCTCTTCAGCATGAATTTATGCATTTGATTATTAGAGTTAACTAATAAACCATGATTGCCATAAATATTAACAATCCGAGATACTGTTTGTTTAGATTCTTTCATAGTTAAACTTTTATAATTATACCTTTAATACTCTGTTAAAATCTTTTTATGTCTACACATTCAAAAAGACTTATTTGGTTAGATTTAGAAATGACTGGCCTCGATACTTTCAATGACACAATAATTGAAATAGCAACTGTTGTGACAGATGGTAATCTTGAGGTTATTGCGGAAGGCCCTAGTCTTGCTATAAATCAAGATGATTCAGTTCTTGATTCTATGGATAATTGGAATAAAAAACAACATTCTCAATCAGGGTTACTGGCCAGGGTTAAGAAGTCTAATCTAACAATTGCTGACGCCGAAAAAATGACACTCAATTTTTTAAAAAAAATCACTAATAAAGAAGAGTCGCCTATGTGTGGTAATACTATTTGCCAAGATAGGAGATTTTTAGCCAGATTGATGCCTGAATTGGAATCGCATTTCAATTATAGAAACTTAGATGTAACTTCAATAAAGATCACCTCTCAATTATGGAATCCTGAAGTTGCTAGGTCACACAGTAAGAATTCAAATCATCTAGCAATGGATGATGTTTATGATTCGATACATGAATTAAGACACTATAAGAAACATCTACTGATCGAAAAATAAATTATCAGCCAATAAAAAATAAAGAAACCATAGAAATAAATCCTAGGGTCCAAGCAACAGACCTTAAAGTTCCATGATCATTGATATAGAGCAATACATATAAAAGCCTGCATACAACAAATGTTATGGCTAATAGATCAATGATAGATTGGTCATGACCAAGTTGATGAGCAATGACAACTGCTGCAGCAAATGGTGGAAAAGATTCATAACAGTTTTGCTCAGCATTGTAAGCGTTTAAAGATTTTCCTGATAATTGTGAAACATGATTTCTTGCTAAATTATTATCGTATTTAATCGTAGAATATTTCTTGGAATAACCAGCTAGAAAAAAAGGAATAAATATGCAAATTATAATGCAAGTGTAGGCAATCGTCATAGTGTTCTCCCGATGTTATTTTTTTATTTATTTAGTATTATTATGTAATATTTGTTAAAAACATTGTGATTATTAAAACAAAACAAGTCCAACCTAATACTAACTCAAACCTTGCTGCTAAGGCTAGTGAACTCCATAAACTTTATGAAACAAACTATAAACTATTCAAGACAACAATTTTAATACCTCTTGATAAATTAAAAATAAAAGATCACCTGGAAGGTAATCAACTAGAACTATTGATTTCCAATATAGATCTGCCATCCATAAACCTTATTATTAAGCCATTATCTCGATTCACATTTGAATGTTCTATGAACTATGATGATAGGGTCTGTCATCATTCTGCTGTCCATGTTTTTCCATTTACAATAAGTTTTAGAGTGTATAAAGACGCTAGTATTATTGAAGTTCAAATGATTAATGAAAGTAAAAATCATCCTTCAAAGATACTTAATGAACGACATTATAAACAGACACAAAACGAAACTATCGATAAAAAATATGCAATTAATTCAGTTTTAAATCAATGGTTAAATATGATTCAACGTTATCAATCTTTGAAAAATGAAACAAAATAATCCTTTAAATAATGTCACATTTGCGAAACTCTTTACAGCTCAGATAGTAGCTCTTGTTGGAACAGGGCTATCAACAATTGGGCTATCCTTACTTGCTTATGATATGTCAGGTAGTAATGCAGGGGCAGTTCTTGGTATTGCCTTAGCGTGCAAAATGATTGCTTATATATTTTTTTCACCAATAATTGGAGGTTTAGTTCATAGGTTTGCAAGAAAGAAATTCATGATAATTATGGATATCTTTAGAGCTTTAATCGTCTTATTGATGCCTTTTGTAAGTGAAATATGGCATATCTATATTTTAATATTCCTATTAAATTTATTTTCAGCAGGATTTAAGCCTGTATTCCAAGCAGTTATTCCAGACATTCTAGAAGATGAGAAACAATACGGCAAAGCTTTGTCTTATTCGAGACTTGCCTATGATCTAGAAGTTCTTCTTAGTCCTACTCTTGCAGGGATAGCGTTATTGTATTTCTCTTTTTCGAGCTTGTTTATTTTAAATTCTTTTGCCTTTGTTGTTTCAGCAATGATTATCGTAATAACCTTAATTCCTAAAACTAAGACTGTCGAAAGAACTGGTAACTTATGGAATGAAATTACTTTTGGAGTTGTTTCCTACCTCAAAACACCTCGATTAAGATCGTTACTAATATTGTATGTTGGGATAGCCAGTGCTAGCTCTATGATCATTGTTAATACGGTTATCTATGTAAAAGATTATCTAGGTGGACTCGATAGTACAGTTGCTATATTTTTTGCACTATCAGGATCAGGGTCCATGATTGCTGCATTGATTTACCCCAGTCTTTCAATAAAATTAGAGAATAAGACTATTATCCAAGGCGGAGTCTCTATTACAGCCATGTCTCTTGCCATTATGTCATTAGAACTATCAATGATACCTTCATTGATTTGTTGGTTTTTTACTGGATTGGGCCTTTCATTGTCTCAAATACCAGCAGGTATAATTGTCAATATGTCTTCTAACCCAAAAGATAGGACAGCTTATTTCTCAGCACAATTTGCTTTATCACACATCTGTTGGTTTTTTGGATATTTAGCAGCAGGGCAGTTGGCTTTGATTTTCGGATTTAGCTTTACGTCTGCTTTTCTAGCATCCATTATTACTATTTGTTTAATCTATAGTATTTTATTTTGGCCTAAAGAAGAATCAACCACCCTTAAACATGAACATAAAGAATTAATACATGCACACACTCATTTACATGAGGATGAACATCATAAGCATCATCATGAATTTAAAAATGATGACAAAGAACATGAGCATGAACATAAACATTTATTAGTCACTCATAGCCATCCATTTAATATTGATATACACCATCAGAATTGGCCCAAAGGATAGTATTAACTTTCAGTTAGATGCTTTAACGAATAAGTCTTGAGAATCGTTTAGAGAATTTTGATTTAAATAATTAATATAATCGATAATCATATTATAAATTTCATTGAGTATTGTTTGATTTCTAAAATCATCGAAAGATTCTTCTTCATAACCCAAGGTATCCAGTCTAATGGCTCTTCTGTCTTTATTATCTTTAAGTATTTGTTCCCTTGAAGCATTTCTTGTATTGATATTTAAAGACACAATTGAGTTATTTCTTTGTGTAAAAGAACGCTCAATGTCTTCTTTTAAATAATCAAGGGGTAGATTATCTTTTGCTCGAGAATTATAACTATTTTCAATATATTGTATTGACTGTCTCAAGGGATTATTACTGCTAAATATTAATGGTTCAATCTTATCCCAGGGAAGTGCATTCTCTTTGGTTTCCTCGCCTATTAAATTTTCATCGATAAATGATGGTAATAATATATCAGGTTCCACACCTTTATTTTGTGTGCCTACTCCAGTGACGCGATAGTATTTAGCCACTGTTAATGTTAGTTGTCCAAAGCCTTTTTTTGAGGTAAAACGAGAATATTTATCCAAAGGATATAAACTCTGAACGCTTCCTTTTCCATATGTTTTTTGACCAAGTATTATTCCTCTCGAGTAATCTTGGATTGCACCTGCAAATATTTCTGATGCTGATGCACTAAATCGATCAATCAACACGACTAAGGGTCCTTCATAAATAGTTCCTGGAATCGGATCATTAATAATATCAATATTTTCATTAGTGTCTTTCAATTGGACCAACGGGCCATCATTTATGAATAATCCTGTTAAAGAAGCGGCTTCGTCTAATAATCCACCTGAATTACCTCTTAAGTCTATAGTCAAAGCATCAATACCGATATCAATGAGGTTATTAACTATTTTCTTTACATCAAGTGTTGTGCTCCTATAGTCTTTATCGCCTCGTCTTCTAGCCGTGAAATCTTGATAAAAGCTAGGAATTTTTATAACGCCAATAGAGTAGGTGCCTTCAGTATTCTCTATGGTCTCAATATAACTTGAAGCTGCTTGTTGTTCTAATTCAACTTCATCACGTTCTAGAGTTAATAAATATGGGTTTCCATCAGGATTTGAACCAGTGGGAAGTATTTGAAGTGTTATATTTGTATTTTTTGGACCTCTGATAAGCTTTACAACTTCATCTAACTCCCAGCCTATAACATCGATAAGATTATTATTTTCATCGTCTAGGATACCGATTATTTTATCCAAAGGTTTTAGTTCTCCATTTTTAGAAGCGGGGCTTCCTGGAATGATTGCTTGAACCTGAACATAATCTTCGTTGAGTTCCAAACTAGCTCCTATACCTTGATATGAGAGTGTTGTTTGAATTTCATATTCTTCAGCTCGGTTTGGATTAAGGTAATTTGAATGCGGGTCTAAAAAATGGACATAAGAGTTTAAAAATATATCAAGAACATCGTCGCTATCGTAATCATTGATTCGACTGAGGTACTTTAAATATCGTTTGTTTAGTGTTTTCTTAGCTTTTTCAATTGTTTGACCTGCTAACACGATTGAGAGTAATTCATTTTTCGTTTTCTTATTCCATGATAGATCTAGTATTGAGTTATCTTTTTCCCATTGTGTGTTTTTTTTACTGAAATCATATTCTTCATTTGCTAAAAAATCGTTAGTTGATTCTATTGATTGCATGGAATACTCAATGCGTTGTTGAACTCTTAGCCTATAGATTCTAAAAATATCAAATATAGGTTCTAGATTGCCATTTTTTAAAGCATCATCAATTTTATAACGGTATCTTTGGAAATAATTAATATCAGATTGCACAAAATACATTTTCCGGGAATCCAACGTATTTAAATAGCTTTTAAGTATCAAATATGAAGTCTCATTAGTAATTTTTTCTTTAGAAAAGTGACCTTGTTCAGATATTGCTGTGATTAACTTTAATAAATGACTGTGCTCAGGATTATTACTCAATAACGAAGGAACAGTATTATTTGAGTCATTGGCTAATGTGATTGGAGAAAAAAGCACTACAATCAACACTAAGAGTAATTTAAAGTCATTCATTATCATATGTATAGCAATACGTATATTTTTTTGATTATTGTACAGTTTTTTATTTAGTTAAAGAAAGCAAGTATTTGATCAGATAGCCCATCACAAGCATTGGACTGTGTTCTTGCTAGTATTGGTATTGGTATTATTACAGCTGGAATGACAGACGTCCCAGTGACACTGGTTGAGACATTTCCTACGGCTACTGCTTGATTTAAATCCCAAACAGAGGCTTTGTAAGAGGAAGTATCATCCCACCAAGCAAAACCAAAGCAACCCCCGCCACCCGGACCAGCTGCACAAGAAAGAGCTCCAGAACTTGAATTAGTAGTAGTTTCTCCTGTGATATTAATGATGTATTTTATTTTTAAGTCATCTAGTTTATTTCGAATTATATCTTTGTTTAAAAACTTAGGTAATTGTTCAGCATTTTGAGGCGCTGTACTCGGTTCGAACCAGGGGTAGAAATTATCTTTAAATTGATTTGTTGGTATTAAATTAAACTTATTTTGTTTTCGTTTAAGATTTTTATTTAAGCACTCCATAAAATCATACTCAGTCTTATTACCAGTATGATAACTATCTGAAAGAATCACTATGGATTGTCCTTTAATCAATTCAAAAGGTAAGTTAACCTCCTCATCGACTCTTGTCGTTGAACAAGAACTAATGAAAAATCCTAGTAATAAAAGCAACCATGTATTAGTTCTTTTCATTAATTAATTGTGCCTATTATAAAGTCCATTTCTTTTTCTATTTTAATTGTTAAGTTTGCTCCTGTATCTCGAATGGCTAGATCTATTGCATTAATCAATGCCTTATTTTGATTTAGTGAAGCAGTTCCTTGTTCTCCATAGCCAGTTATAACCCATTTTTTTGAATATTCTGTTTTTTCATTTTTTACTTCGATAGTGTATTTTAACCAGACAGAATAGTTATCATTAGATGCTAAAGAAGGAGTTAGAAACTCAAATTTATCCAATTTTATATTTATTTTGATATATTCACTGTCATCCAATGATTCGTCCATAGTTTCTATCTGGATTAGTTCACTAAAGAAACTGTTTAAAACTTGATCAAAAAGCTTTTTATGTGAGTCATTGAATTCTATTACCCAAGGCGATTCATTTGCTTCAATATTTGTGCTTTTAAATTGGTAGTTAATAATATTTTCATCGTATTTAACTAAGACTTTGGTATCACCTAATTGCTCTACTAAGGGAGAAGGTATGTTGGTTATTACAATTAGCGATTGTGAACAACCAAAAAGACTTAATAGTATTATACAAAGAGTAATGTGGTTAGAGATTATCTTCATGAGCAATTTATATAATTTCTGGTGAAACCTCTTCAGCATAGGCTTCCCAAGTCCCTCTTGGTATAGTATTACCCCATCCAGTAAGTTTTTCTAGATAATCTGGGTGATCTTTTTCCACTCTTTTTAATACCTCGATGGGAATATCATCAAGTGTTCCGGTGATTTGATAACTGTGCATTCGACCAAACATACACCCATCGATATCTGATTGTCCCATTTTCATCCAAGGCCACCAAGGAGCAGTTCTCATAAACCCTGCATGAAATGATGCTGAAAGCACAGATCTATCGTTCATTTCATCAAATGGGGTATAAAAACTAAAATGCTCAGTTGGATTAATAATTTCAGAAGTATGTGCTTTAGGCCATTTATCCTTGCTAACAGGATTTGTATATTCATGGCAATAATCCCATGAGAGTAAATATTGATTACCTATTTTTTTCCAGGGAAGAATAAATGGAATTGGACCATCACTGTTTAATGTATCAGCTTCATTCATAATTGTTGCTTCATCGATTTTAATATTTCCCATAGCAAATTTTGGCATTTCAGCCGTCAAGTGGGCTCTCATTTTATTACTAACAAAAGGAAATATATCTACAGTTTCGCCAGTCCATGGATTATTCCAATGGTCAATTATTTTACCAGTTTTTAGATCCGTGAAATAACCGCCTTCACATCCTCTAATATTGACTGTCTTATCATCATTTATTCTAGATTGAGTACTGCCGAATCCAACATATCCGAATAGAGGTATCAGTCTATTAGTACCAATTCTTGCATATTGAATACCGTCAAAACCACCATAAACAGGCTTATCATCATAACTCCCCCAAAGTTTAGCAAAAGCATATAAATTATCATATGGGTCTTTGAAGTCTAAAACAGGGTTTGCCATTAAGTCTCTCCCAGGAAAAAATACTGCGGAAGCAGCAAGAGCAGTTGATGTGTTTTTAAATAATTGTCTTCTTGAAAACAGTGAGTGAAGAGGGGCAGTAAGCATGTTTTATTCTATTACTTCTTCATTGAATTCATCAATTTCATCTTGTTCATTATCTGTGTCAGCATTAGGCCATATTTTAGTAAATTTCGTTCCTTCCATGCTCATTCCAGCGATCAATCCTTTATGGCCAAAAACAAATCCAACGATTGGGTCTTGACTCTCTATGGTATCAATAGATCCTCCAATTCCCATGGAAAGAAAAGCAATCGATCCATCCACACCAACTTCCCAGCCCGAACTGTATAAAAAATCATCCATTGCAGTATCATCAAAAAATAAGATTATTAAATCTTTTGATCCAACTCCAACTTGCAAACCTAGTGAGGTTGTAAATGCTCTAAAGTATTGTACTTTAACATCATCAACAATTAAGGCTCCTTCACCATACTCCATTCCCAAAATTACTCCTGCTTTGATCATTTTTGGGATAACTAATATTCCTCTAGAACCATCTAAATAGGAATCACTACCTTGAATCTCTTCTGAAAATCTTTCCAAAGCACTTTCGATAGCCGCATCAATTTCTGCTGAAGATTTAGCAAATGATGTCAAAGGTATGGCTAGTGATATAAATAGTATTAGTAAGTTGATGTTTCTAGAGAAAGTAGTCATATTTGTGTCCTTTATAATTTTTCATATTATCTTTTTCCAATCTTTTACTCAATAAATGGGTTAGTTTTTTAGTCTTTAAACACTGGAGGCGGCGGGAATCGAACCCGCGTCCGCTAACCATTCATAAAATGCTCTACATGTTTATCCAGATCTTCTTTTTATTTAATTTAATAAAAGCCGAAAGGAAGGCTATTATTAAACGATTTCTCGACTTATGTTTAATGATTATCTGCAAGAAAGAGAATAATCACGATCTTGGTTAAATGTCATCAATAAGTCTCTCCAAGTAGAAAAGTATTGATGCCAGCTGGATTTAAGCAGCTAGTGCGTAGTTGTCGTTATTTGCAACTAAGTTATTTCAGACTGTTTAACGAGGATCCTGAACCTCGACATGCACATAAAACTTCAGTATCAACGTCGAAACCTTGTCGCCCCCTTTATTAAAAATATAGAATAATTATCTCAAGAAGGATTCAAAGTTTAAAGTTTCATATTTACTTTATTTTGTAATTGAGTCTTCAATCCAAATTTTAAATTTTGGATGAGTAAGAAGTCCTTTTGAGTTAAAGGTATAATTAAGGCCATTCAGATCCTTTTCTATATTTTTTTGTATTCCTTTTCCAGACATGAGATTAGATACAACCAGAACACGTTTTCCCTGCATTGATGAGTTCTTAATATACTGTCTAATATTATTAATATTATTGTCTCTTATGGCCTTGCCTGCATCGTCTTGCAATGTAAATGATCTAACTTCAGAAAAATTAGAATTATTGGAAATATAATCAGCTATATTATTCATAATTAATAATTCTTGTACGTTATCAGCTTGACTCACGGGTCCATGTGCAATGATTATAACGACTTCGTTTTCCTGATTTGTACTAATTTCGTTTGCGTACTCTAAAATAATTTCCTTAGCTATTGCATCATCACTAATAGGTTCTATATATTTAAATGTATTAGACGCTAAAACATCTACATCAGCATATGAATAGTTTTTTTCCAGATTAAAAATATATCTCCATTGTCTTACGAGGGTGTTATATGGAGTACTACTAATTGGAACAATATAGATTGATTCAATACCACTATTCATTAATCGTTGAACTGAACAAATAACATGCTTAGAAGTCATCATGCTCATGCCCATTGTTAGTATAATTTCATAGTTAGGGTTGAAATTTTTTAAACTATTAAAAAGATCTAAATCTCCATCAGAACCATATCCATGCGCCATAATTAGGACACCATGTTTTGATGATTTTCCATTGTTTATGGGCCAATAATAATTAGGACCCATAGATTTCATAATTTTTTGAAGCTGTAAATTATCAAGATTAGATAAATTGGGTAAATTTTGTTTAATTTGATTAAACTTCAGATCCATATTTGACATGTCCATCATCATAGGAATTTCTTTTCCAAGGTCATCTACTTTTGTATGACATATGTGTTCAGCAAGTAAGGATTGTTGGTATAACAAAACTAAAAAAAAGAGGCTGAATGTTTGCTTTATTTTCATCTATTATATTTCTGCTTGCTAAGCCTTTCTTTATCAAGTTTCCAGTCACGCTCTTTGATTAATGCTCTTTTATCTTGCTTTTTTCTACCTTTTGCTAAACCAATCTGTATTTTTACATTGCCTCTTTTCCAATATAAGGAAAGTGGAATAAGAGTGTAACCTTTTTGCTGAATAAAGGTGCTTATTTTAGATATCTCCCTACTGTTTAGTAATAGTTTTCTGGTTCTGGTCACTTCTTCTTCATCCAAGATATTAGCGTTAGGTAATGGTGAAAAGTGAGCACCTATAAGAAAGACTTCATTTTGTCTTAAAATTGCATAACTTTCTTTAATGTTCCCTCTATTCGCCCTTAGACTTTTGACTTCCCAACCTTTAAGTACCAGACCAGCTTCAATTTTTTCTTCTATGAAAAAATCAAATAATGCTTTTCTATTATCCGTAATTGTTGTTGCCATTATGTTTATTTTAATTATGCTTAAACTAACCTTGCAGTTCTAATTATATCTTTTATTGATAAAGGAATAAAAATATCTCTAATATAGAAAGAAAATCTCTTCATGGACATTGGTCTTCAAGGCTTATGTTTATACTAGCTGTTAGTGGATCAGCTATTGGCTTAGGAAATATTTGGAAGTTTCCTTATATTGTAGGAGTCAATGGTGGAGGTGCATTTGTTATAGTTTATCTGATATGCATTTTCTCTATTGGATTACCTATAATGATTTCTGAAATTATGATTGGACGTAAAGGTAGAAGGAATCCTATCACATCAATGAAAATATTAGGTGTAGAGGAAACGGGCAGTAGCGGTTGGAAAATTGTTGGCTTTATAGGATTGCTTGCTGGTTTCTTAATCTTATCTTTTTATAGTGTTATTGCGGGTTGGACATTCCATTATTTCTTACTAACACTGCAAGGATTATTTATAGAAACCAATGCTATAGAAGTCAATACAGTATTTAGTCAATTGACTGCGTCTATATCAAAACAATTAATCTATCATACAATTTTCATGACGCTAACTGTGACAATTATTTCAAAAGGTGTAAAAAATGGTCTTGAGAAAGCTGTCTATTTTATGATGCCTTCTCTATTAATTATAATGGTCATATTATTATATTATTCTGTCACTCAAGGTAATTTCTCAGAAGGTCTCTCTTTTTTATTTAAGCCTGATTTTTCTATAATTACACCTTCAGCTATATTAGTTGCAATGGGACATGCCTTCTTTACATTGAGTTTAGGAATGGGCTGCGTTGTCATGTATGGAGCTTATCTTCAAAATCATGAATCAATTTTTAAAACCTCTATAATTATTGTCCTGTGTGATACTTTTATTGCCTTATTTGCAGGCTTAATTATATTTCCTATTGTGTTTGCGAATAACTTAGATCCAGCCGCTGGCCCAGGTTTAATTTTTCAAACTCTGCCATTAGCATTTGGACAAATTGACGGTGGGATTCTATTTGGAGCTTTGTTTTTTGTTTTAATATCATTTGCCGCACTAACATCTGCAATCAGTCTATTAGAGCCTTCGGTTGCCTGGCTAATAGAAAGTACAAAAATAAACCGTTTAACTGCAGCCATTTTAATGGGTTTATTGATATGGTTTATGGGTTTATTTACTATTTTATCATTTAATAATTTATCCAATTTTACATTCTGGAAAGGTACGATATTTGATAATATTGATTTCTTTGCTAGCAATATTTTATTACCAATTAGCGGACTGCTATTTACTATTTTTACTAGCTGGTTTATGAGCAATAAATCATCTAAAAATGAATTACAAGACACAACAATACTTCAGTATAGAATTTGGCAATTCCTTGCTAAATATATTGCACCATTGGCAGTAATCATAATATTGATAAATTTTATTGGGATAATTTAAATTTGGAATACTTTGAAAAGACTATAAATATAGATGAACCTGTCGAAAACATCTACAGCGTTATTGCAAATATAAACCATTATCCAGATTTTTTACCCTACTGTATTTCAACCACAATAATGTCTATAGACAATGACATTATAACTGCAAGAATAAATTTCGATTTCTACAGGATGAAGATTTCAATTTGTACTAAAAATAAAAATACTAAATATGAAAGCATTCAAATGAAATTAATAGATGGACCTTTTAGTAAATTTAATGCAGTTTGGTTATTCAGTGAAACAACATCTAGCTCAACTCAAATTAAGTATTCAATGGAATACACAGTTTTAAATCCTTTAATTGCTCTATTAATTAAAAAAAATATTAATACTTTTATTGAAAAATTTATAGAAGCCTTTAGAAGACAGATTAAATCACAAAGAAACTAACTGTCTTCAGTCGCTACGTCTTTCTCTATTGATGACACTAAACCATTTGTAAAATTGACTATTAACCAATAACGTTGGCTCTCATTATTATCAGTATTCATGCGAGGCTGAAATAAATATATGTAATCCCAACGTTCAGATTCATAAGGGGTTCCTATCACAGGACCACCTAGTAAGTATCTAATCTGACTTTTTGTCATACCTACTTCTATTCGATCTAGATTTTCTAAGTTCAATAGATTCCCTTGCTGTAAGTTTGGTCTATAAACACACGAGATGTTTAAAATAACTAAAGATAATAAAAGCAATTTTTTCATATTCTGATATTTCCCTTTTTTAATTCTTCTTTTTATTAGAGCCCCAGAGCAACTTAGATCTTAGCACATCAAAATAATCATAATCTTCTGGATGAATTAATTTTATAGGTCTCTTTGTTGCATTAATTGTAATTGTTTCTCCTTGTTTAATCTCATAATTAGAATCTCCATCTAGAGCAATTTCTGCAATTTCTTCATTGACTAAAATTGGTTCTATTAAGATTTCTGAATTAGACGGTATAACCATAGGCCTATCATTAAGTGAATGTGGGCAAATAGGTACTAATATTAATGCTTCTACATCTGGTTTTAATATTGGGCCTCCGCAACTTAAGGAATAAGCGGTGGAACCTGTTGGAGTTGATACAATAAAACCATCTCCTTCATGTTTATTGATATAGTTGCCATCGATAGCAGTTGTGACTTGCATCATTCGGCCAGTTTCTTTTCTTCTGATTGCTACATCATTAAGCGCTATACCTATAGATTTCTGATCATTACCATTATTTATTATAGTCTCTATGAGTAATCGATTTTCTGTTTTAAATTTGCCTAATAAAAGATCATTTAAAGTTTTGTAAGAGTCAGAAGGATTGATATCAGTTAAAAAGCCTAGCCTACCTTTGTTAATACCTGTGACTGGGATATTGTACTTATAAGAAAGTTTAGCCGACTTAAGCATTGTTCCATCACCACCTATGGAAATTATAAGATCGCTTGAATCTATATTTGATTCATTGATAACCTTTACTTTACTAATTTGACATATATCTGTGTTGGAAGACGATGTATTGTATATCTGTATTGATATCTCATCACTGAACTTCTTTTTCAGTAGTGCTTTCAAGCTATTAATTGATTTCTTCTCACCAAAATTTAGTACGAAAAGAATATTTTTAAAAGGTTTCATTGATATTGTTCTTGACTAGTTATTATTAATTGGAAATGATAACAAATTATTACGATCTAAGTTTAGGACTATTACTTTTAATGGATAGTGAAAAAAATACAACGCCATCTGGAAGAGCAAAAGAAATCCTATCAGTCATTATTGATAAATACATAGCTGATGGAATTCCAATTGGATCTAAAAGTTTATCCATGTCTGATCATATAGATTTAAGCCCTGCATCTATTAGAAATGTAATGTCAGATCTAGAAAGCCTAGGTTTTATTGCTTCACCTCATACCTCAGCTGGGAGGATACCAACATCAAAAGGCTATCGTTTCTTTATCGATAGCTTGCTTCAACTGCAACCTGTAAACAATAGAGAAGTAGAATCCATTAAACGAAAAGTCATTGGGAAAGAATCAAGTAGTAGAGCACTAGCTAAGAATGTCTCTTCAGCATTATCTGCTATTACTCAGTTGGCTGGCATTGTTACTGTCCCTAAACAAGACATATCAAGGTTAAAAGAAATAGACTTTATTCCATTATCAGAAAAGAGAATCCTAGCTATATTGGTCATTAATGACTCTGAGGTTGAAAATCGAATTTTGCAGATGCAAAGAGAATATACTCGAGATGAATTGAGGCTCACTTCTAATTACATCAATCAAAACTATATCGGAAGAAGCTTCAATTACATTAAAAACGATTTGCTTACACAGTTAAAGAAAACTAAAGAATTGGCAAATTCTCTAATGAATGACATAGTGAATATTGCTGAAGAAGTCTCAGATGAAGGAAATTCAGACGAATACATACTCAGTGGCGAAAATAGATTACTAGACTTTGATGAATTATCCGATATAAGTCAGCTTAAATCTTTATTTGATGCTTTCAATGAAAAACAAGAGATACTTCACTTATTAGAAAAAAGTATGTCTACGAGTAATATTCAAATCTTCATAGGTGAAGAATCTGGCTATAAAATGTTTAATAATTGCAGTCTAATAACTTCTCCTTATACAACAGAAGAAGGGGCTATAGGTGTTTTAGGTGTTATAGGACCAACCCGTATTGCTTATCAAAAAGTTATCCCCATTGTTGATATAACTGCAAAAATATTAAGCCAATCATTGAAATCATAAAAATAAACCTTATAACGTGATATGAGGAAAAACTATGAATGAAAAAATTAAAGATGAGATTTTCAATAAAGATGAACAATCTATTGATCAAGAACAAAATCAACAAGAAGATTTAACAACAGAAGAGAAAGCTGAAGAAATTATTGACCCACTATTGGTGGCTCAAAAAGAAGCTAAAGAAAATTGGGAAAAAGTACTAAGATTGCAAGCTGAAATAGAAAACTTAAGAAAGCGTACTTTTAAAGATATTGAAAATGCAAGCAGAGGCTCTATTGAAAGAGTAATACAAGAAATACTTCCTGTAATAGATAGTTTTGAGCTGGGATTAAAAGTTGATACCTCAACAAAAAAAGGAGTGGAAACCTTCATTGAAGGACAATCCTCAACTTTTCAACTTTTAAACAGCATCTTAGAGAAACTTTCGATAGAAACTATCAACCCAGAAGGCATGCAATATGATTCATCGTTTCATGAAGTAATAACTATGGCTGAAGATCAAAATACTAAACCTGGATATATTATTGAGGTTATTCAAAAAGGCTATAGACTTCAACAGCGCCTACTCAGACCAGCTAGAGTTATAGTCAGCTCAGATAATAAAAAATAATAATACTTTAGACTTGAAAAAATATTACTCGTTCATATAAAGAGATTAACAAAACTTTTTTGGAGTAAATTATGTCTAGAGTTATAGGTATAGATTTAGGAACTACTAATTCATGTGTTGCCATAATGGATGGTGATCAAGCAAAAGTAATTGAAAATAGTGAAGGCGATAGAACAACCCCTTCTATTGTTGCTTTCACTAATGATGATGATAGATCTTTGGTTGGCCAATCAGCAAAAAGACAAGCGGTAAGCAACCCAGAGAATACATTATTCGCTATTAAGAGACTTATTGGACGAAAATTTGATGACCAGTTAGTGAAGAAAGATATGGATAAGGTTCCATATAAAATTCTAAAAGCTAAGAATGGAGATGCGTGGGTTAAAGTCAATGATAAAGAAATATCGCCACCAGCAGTTTCAGCAGAAGTTTTAAGAAAAATGAAAGAAACAGCTGAAAACTACCTAGGAGAAAAAATTACAGAAGCTGTGGTTACAGTCCCTGCATATTTTAATGACTCTCAAAGACAAGCAACCAAAGATGCAGGAAAAATTGCAGGTCTAGACGTGAAGAGGATTATCAATGAACCAACAGCAGCTGCTTTAGCTTATGGCCTTGATAAAAAAAGAGGGGATAGAAAGATAGCTGTTTATGATCTTGGAGGAGGTACATTTGACGTTTCTATTATTGAGATTGCTGATGTAGAAGGTGAAAACCAATTTGAAGTTTTAGCGACGAATGGCGATACATTCCTTGGTGGAGAAGACTTTGATCGAAGAATCATGGAACATTTATTATCAGAATTCACTAAACAAACAGGCATGGATATTAATAATGACGCACAAGCTGTGCAAAGGCTCAAAGAAGCTGCTGAAAAAGCAAAAATTGAGCTATCCAATCAAGCTCAGACTGATATTAATTTACCGTACTTAACAGCTGATTCTTCAGGACCCAAACATTTAAATATGACTCTGACTAGGGCAAAACTTGAATCTCTTGTAGAGGATTTAGTAGTTCAAACAATTGAGCCTTGTAAGATAGCTTTAAAAGACGCTGGCCTAAAAGTTTCAGACATTAACGATGTCATTCTTGTTGGTGGTCAAACAAGGATGCCTAAAGTGCAAGATGAAGTAAAATCATTTTTTGGGCAAGAACCAAGAAAAGATGTTAATCCAGATGAAGCTGTTGCTATGGGTGCAGGAATTCAAGGAGGAGTGCTATCAGGTGATGTTAAAGATGTTTTACTACTGGATGTGACGCCACTGTCACTTGGTATCGAAACACTGGGAGGAGTGACAACTAAGCTTATTGAAAAAAATACCACTATTCCGACAAAAGCAGATCAAGTATTTTCTACTGCTGAAGACAATCAAACAGCAGTTACAATACATGTGCTCCAAGGTGAAAGAGAAAGAGCTCAAGACAATAAATCATTAGGTCGATTTGATCTAACTGATATTCCAGCAAAACCAAGAGGCTTACCACAAATTGAAGTCATTTTCGATATAGATGCTAATGGAATTATTAATGTTTCAGCTAAGGATAAAGAAACTGGGAAAGAGCAAAAAATTGTCATACAAGCATCCAGTGGTTTGTCTGATGATGAAATTGAACAGATGATCTCAGAAGCAGAATCAAATGCTGAAGAGGATCAAAAATTCAGAGAAACAGTTGATATCAAGAATCAAGGTGATCAGTTAGTACATGCAACTGAAAAAACACTAGATGAATTAGGTGAAAAAGTTGAAACTGAAGAAAGAGCAAGTATTGAAACTGCAATATCAGAATTAAAAGAAGCACTCAAAGAAGATGATAAAGATATTATAGAGACAAAAATTAAAACCTTAAGCGAAGCATCTGTAGGCATGGCTCAGAAGGCATTCGAAGAAGCACAGGCAAAGACTAACAATAATGATGACAGTAGTACAACTGATGCTAAAGACGAAGATGTAGTAGAAGCAGAATATGAAGAAGTAGAAGAGGACTCAAAGAAAGAAGAAAATAAATCGTAACTAATTCTTTTTATTAATTTAATATAGGGCAGGTAAAACTTGCCCTATATATATTTGGACCATATAAATGAGTAAAGCAGATTATTATAAAACTTTAGGTATTGAGAAAAACTCAAGCGAAACGGATATAAAGAAAGCTTATCGAAAAAAAGCAATGAAATATCATCCGGATCGTAATCCAGATGATAAACAGTCTGAAGCTAAATTTAAACAAGCAAAAGAAGCTTATGAAGTTTTATCGAATCCCCAAAAGAGAGGTGCTTATGATCAATATGGTCATGCAGGCGTTAATTCTCAAGGCGGAATGGGTGGAGGATTCAATTCAGGGGACTCATTCAACGATATATTTGGTGACATGTTTGGTGATATATTTGGTGGAAGGAGAAGTGGAGGTCAACAAAATCAATCTCAAAGAGGTTCAGATCTCAGGTATGAACTCTCACTAGAACTTGAACAAGCAGTATTTGGAGATAAAATAAATATAGATATACCATCTTTGAGCTCATGTGAACCATGCAAAGGAAGTGGAGCTAAACCTGGAACATCACCAACGGTCTGTCCACAATGTGATGGAAGGGGAAACGTTAGAGTACAACAAGGATTTTTTACACTTCAACAAACATGTCCTCAGTGCAGAGGAGCTGGGCAAACAATAAATGACCCTTGTCAATCATGTTCAGGACAGGGAAGGGTTCAAAAACAAAGAACTATATCGATTAAAATACCTGCAGGAGTCGACCAGAGTGATCGTATTAGACTATCCAATGAAGGAGAAGCAGGAATTAAAGGAGGCCCATCTGGTGACTTATTTGTAGATATTAATATAAAAAAACATCGAATCTTCCAAAGGGAAGGTAGCAACTTATTTTGTGAAGTGCCGACTAGTTTTTCTACAGCCGTATTAGGTGGTGTATTAAAAGTACCTACAATAGATGGTGCTGTAAACTTAACAATACCTGAGGAAACACAATCCGGTAAAGTATTTAGACTTAAAGGAAAAGGCATTAAATCATACAGGGATAGGAGTACTGGTGATCTGTATTGTACTGTTCAAATTGAAACACCAGTTAGCTTGAATAAAAAACAAAAAGAATTGTTAGAGAGTTTTGAAAATTCTCTTAAATCAAGCTCTAAAGAGCATCGTCCTAATAGGGAAAACTGGAAATCTAGTGTAAAAAGCTTTTTTGATAAAATAGGAATTTAATTCATTATTAGTAAAAAGTATCTAAAACAAACATTATTTCTTTAATATCATTACGATTTATTTATATTCTAAATTATTCATTAGGTACCCCTGTGAACTATTGGTATCTTATACAAATACCAAAAACAGACAGTTTGGCTAATTTTTTACCAGATGCTCCTTTTCTTATTATTCCAATAATCTTCATTACTATTATTTTTTTTACTTTGTTCAACTTCCTTTTAAGAGTCAAAAAAATTAAAAGGTGACATCATCATAATTTATCTCTAAGATATCACGGGTTCCATACATTTTTTAAGGAAGAACCTTTTTAAGGCTCTTCCTTTTTTTAAATAAAGAGATATAAAAAATTGACAAAAGCAGTTTTAGCACTCGAAGACGGTACAATTTTCAAAGGAATATCAATTGGTGCTATAGGTAATTCGACTGGTGAAATTGTATTTAATACAGCTATGACAGGTTATCAGGAAATATTAACTGATCCTTCTTACCACAAACAAATTATTACTCTTACATACCCCCATATTGGAAATACAGGCACAAATACAGAAGATTACGAAAGTGAAAAATCTTTTGCCTCAGGTCTTGTTATAAAAGAAGCTTCATTGTTGTCCAGTAGCTGGAGAAATCAAACTCATTTTAGCGATTTTCTAATTAAAGAAAATATTGTTGCAATATCAGATATAGACACCAGAAAATTAACAAACCATATTAGAAAATACGGTTCGTTATCAGCATGCATAGCATCTGATGCAAACGATATTAATCATCTAATTACTAAAGCAAAAAAATTTAGTGGACTCAATGGTATGGATTTAGCGAAAGAAGTATCTACAAATGAAATTTATCCATTTGAAAGCTCTCATGAAACAAAAAATAATTATGACTTCACAGTTATTGCTTATGATTTTGGTATCAAGAAAAACATTCTCAATATATTAAATAATATGGGTTGCAAAATAATTGTAGTTCCTGCAAAAACAAAACCCGCTCAAGTAATGTCAATGAATCCAGATGGTATATTTTTATCCAATGGACCAGGAGATCCTGAACCTTGTGAATATGCTATTCAATCCATTAAAACATTTATAACTAAAAAAATACCCATATTTGGTATATGTCTTGGTCATCAGTTGTTAGCCATTGCAAGTGGAGCAAAAACAAGAAAAATGAAATTTGGTCATCATGGAGCTAACCATCCTGTTAAAGATCTATTAACTGGAAAAGTATTAATTACTAGTCAAAACCATGGCTTTACAGTTGACGAAAAAACAATCCCAGCAAATGTTAAAATTACCCATAGATCGTTATTTGATAATTCAATTCAGGGTATACAATTACTAGAATCACCAGCATTGGGTTTTCAGGGACATCCAGAAGCAAGCCCTGGTCCTCATGATGTCTATTCCTTATTTGAAAACTTTTTAGGAATTATGAGAAATGCCAAAAAGAACTGATATTCAATCAATATTAATTATAGGAGCAGGACCAATAATTATAGGTCAAGCCTGTGAGTTTGATTATTCAGGCACACAAGCTTGCAAAGCTTTAAAAAAAGAAGGCTATAGAGTCATATTAGTAAATTCAAATCCTGCAACAATTATGACAGATCCAGATATTGCAGATTCTATATATATAGAACCTATTAATTGGAGAACAGTTGAAGCAATTATTCAAAAAGAAAAACCAAATGCCTTATTGCCCACTATGGGTGGTCAAACAGCATTAAATACAGCTCTAGATCTAGCTAGCAAAGGCATACTAGAACTTCACAATGTTGAATTAATAGGAGCAACTAAAGAAGCCATAGATAAAGCTGAGGATAGGGATCTTTTTAAAAAAGCTATGCAGGAAATAAATATTGATGTAGCACGATCAGGTCTAGCAAATAACCTAGATGAAGCTATAGACTTAGCTAACACTATTTCGTATCCAATTATTATTAGACCTTCATTTACTATGGGAGGTTCAGGTGGAGGTGTTGCAACAAACGAAAAAGAACTCATCGAAATAACAACCAGAGGATTAGATCTCTCTCCCACAAATGAAATTTTGATTGAAGAATCTTTAATTGGATGGAAAGAATTTGAAATGGAAGTTGTTAGAGATAAAAGTGATAACACTATTATTATTTGTTCTATTGAGAATTTAGACCCTATGGGAGTACATACTGGAGACTCTATTACAGTTGCTCCAGCCCAAACCCTTACAGACAAAGAATACCAGATAATGAGAGACTGTTCTCTGAAAGTGCTCCGTAAAATTGGAGTTGATACAGGTGGTTCGAATGTACAATTTGCAATTAATCCTGAAAATGGAAGGATGATTATTATAGAGATGAACCCGAGAGTTTCTAGATCATCAGCTCTGGCTTCAAAAGCTACAGGATTTCCTATTGCTAAGATTGCAGCTAAACTTGCTGTTGGATTTACATTAGATGAGCTTAAAAATGACATAACAGGAGGAAGATCACCCGCTTCTTTTGAACCATCGATTGATTATGTAGTTACTAAGATACCAAAATTTACGTTTGAAAAATTTCCAAATGCTAATCCTACATTAACAACACAAATGAAATCTGTAGGAGAAGTAATGGCAATTGGGAGGAATTTCCAAGAATCATTGCAAAAAGCATTAAGGGGACTTGAGAATGGTCATTATGGTTTCACAGAAATAAATAATACCAATAATATTGAAGAATTAATTACTACACCTTCAGCTGAAAGAATATTATACCTAGGACAAGCTTTTAGAGAAGGTCTGTCATTAGATAAAATACAATACCTTACAAAAATAGACCCATGGTTTTTGTCATACATAGAAGAAATTATTTCTCTCGAACAAACTGTCAAAGAATTATCACTAGAAACACTGGACAAAGATCTTTTATTTCAGCTCAAAAGAAAAGGTTTTTCGGACATAAGATTAGCAGAACTCATATCGGTTTCAGAACTTGATATTTATAACTATAGAAAAGAACTAAAAATTAAACCTGTATTCAAAAGAGTAGACACTTGTGCAGCAGAATTTGAAACATCAACAGCATATCTATATTCAACGTATGAAGAAGAATGTGAATCTCTTCCAACCAATAATAAAAAAATTCTGATCCTCGGAGGAGGTCCCAATAGAATTGGACAAGGTATTGAATTTGACTATTGTTGTGTACATGCTGCTTTTGCTGTCAGCGATTCTGGATATGAATCTATAATGGTCAATTGCAACCCAGAAACAGTATCCACTGACTATGACACATCTGACAGGCTTTATTTTGAACCTTTAACATTTGAAGATGTAATGGCTATTGTGAATATTGAACAACCAGAGGGAATAATTGTTCAATTTGGCGGTCAGACGCCTCTAAAGCTTGCCAAGCAACTCCAAGAAGCTGGAGCCCCTATTATAGGAACATCACCAGAATCTATTGATATAGCAGAAGATAGAGAAAGATTTAAGAAAATAGTCACTGAATTAGATTTACTACAACCTTATAACGAGGTGGCTAGAACTAAAGAAGAAGCCATCAAAAATGCAGCAAAAGTTGAATACCCACTAGTAGTTAGGCCGTCATATGTATTAGGCGGAAGAGCCATGGATATTGTTTATAATGATAATGAACTCAATAAATATATGGAAGAAGCTGTTAAAGTTTCCAATGACTCCCCAGTTTTACTTGATCATTTTCTAGATAAAGCCATTGAAGTTGATATAGATGCTGTATCAGATGGAGAAAATATTTTAATAGGTGGAATTATGGAACATATTGAACAAGCAGGTGTTCATTCTGGAGATTCAGCATGCTCAATACCACCAATAACACTATCTCTTGAGATCCAAGATCAGTTAATAAAACAAATGATTGCTTTCACAAAAAAACTCAATGTTATCGGACTTGTTAATGCACAATTTGCTGTTAGAAAGAATAAAATATTCATCCTTGAAGTTAATCCTAGAGCTTCTAGAACAGTTCCTTTTGTGTCGAAGGCCACAGGCAATCAATTAGCAAAAATAGCAGCTAAAGCGATGATTGGTGTATCACTAAATGAACAAAATGAAATGTTTTCTCATACACCCGGCTTTTTCTCTGTAAAAAGTCCAGTTTTTCCATTTAATAAATTTCCTGATACTGATCCTATTCTTGGACCAGAAATGAAATCAACTGGTGAAGTAATGGGTACTGGTAAGACTTTTAGTGAGGCTTATATAAAATCTCAATATGCTTCAGGCACAGAATTTTCATTAAGCGGCAGTGTTTTTATTTCTGTAAGAGAACCAGATAAAACACAACAGTTAATTAATATCTCTCAAAAATTAATTAATCAGCAATATAAACTGATTGCGACTAAAGGAACTTATGAATTTTTAGTAAAGAATAACATTGATTGCTCATGTATCAATAAAGTTCATGAAGGGAAACCTCATATTGTTGAAAAAATAAAAAACAAAGAAATTGACCTAATAATCAATACGACCGAAGGAAAACAATCCATAAAAGAATCGTTTTCAATCAGAGCTGAAGCGGTAATCAAAAACGTTACTTATTACACAAGTCTTGAAGCAGCTATTGCAACTATAGATTCATTAGATTACTTTAATAATATAGATATTAATAAAATTCAGAATTATAAATACAATAAAGTAATTAAAAATGGATAGATTTGTAATGACAATTAATGGACAGTCATCTCTGAGAGACGAATTGAGAAAACTTAAATCAGAAGACCGACCAAACATAATTAAAGCAATAGCTACAGCAAGAGAATTTGGCGATCTTAAAGAAAATGCTGAATATCATGCAGCTAAAGAGAAACAAAGCTTTATAGAAGGAAGAATAAAAGATATAGATTCAAAATTATCAAATGCACAAGTGATAGATGTGACTACCTTAAATGTTACTGACAAAGTTGTATTTGGATCTACTGTTAGTCTTTGTAATCTTGATGATAATTCTGAAATAACTTACAAAATAGTAGGTGAAGATGAGTCCAATATTGAATCTGGACTTCTATCTTATAAAGCCCCTTTAGCTAAAGCTATAATGGGTAAAAATATTAATGACTTGATAGAGTTTAATATGATGGATACTCAAAAAAATTTCGAAATTATAAAAATTGAATACGTTTAATCATCAATGGCAAAAGAACATTGGCGACAAAAACAATCTCTTGATAAATACTTCTTAGAATCAAAAGCAAAAGGCTTTAGATCAAGATCAACTTTTAAACTTGAAGAAATTGATAAAAAAATAAATCTATTCAAATCGAATGTTTCAGTTCTTGATTTAGGATCAACTCCTGGTGGATGGTCTCAATATATAACTAAAAAAAATCATAAAAGATTAAATCTAATTGCAAACGATATTAATTTTATGGAAAACATAAATGGTGTTCCTTTTATCCAAGGAGACTTCACCAAAAAAAATATTCAGAATTTAATATTGGCTCAAAATAATGATAATAAATTTAACATCATATTATCTGATATATCACCAAATAAAACTGGCAACAAAGTTACAGATCAATATATTTTTTATGACTTAGTGACAAGTATCCTTGAATTTTCAAAAATCGCCCTTATTAATGATGGTAAGATTATTATTAAGGTCTTTCATGGCTTAGGATTTGAGGATTTTACAAGAGATTGTAGAGAAACTTTTGAAACTGTTAAGTTCTTTAAACCGAATGCTTGTAGGAAAGACAGTAAAGAAACTTATATGATAGGCCAAAACATTAGGTATAATTCAAAAAAATGAATAACTTATTTAAAAACGCAATGGTATGGATTGTCCTAGGTATAATTATGCTTACCTTTTTCCAATCATTTTCGCCCAATGCAATAAGACAACAAACAATTGACTATAGTACTTTTTTGGAGCTTGTAAGAACTGGTAGTATTAGTGAAGTAGTCTTTGAAAATGATTTAATAAAGGCAAAAAAACTCAACGGTGAAAATTTCCTAACTTACAATCCAGAAACTGATAACACAGCTTTAATTGGTGAACTGAATAAAAGTGGTGTGAGAATCAGTGCAACACCACCCAAAAGTCAAAATCTTTTTATTAGCTTACTGATAAACTCTTTTCCTGTAATACTTCTAATAGCAGTATGGATATACTTTATGAGACAAATGCAAGGAGGAGTAGGGGGAGGAAAAGGAGCAATGTCTTTTGGAAAAAGCAAAGCAAGACTCCTTGGAGAAGATCAGATAAATGTTACTTTTTCAGATGTAGCAGGTATAGAAGAGTCAAAAGAGGAAGTTGTTGAAATCGTAGAATTTCTCAAAGATCCAAACAAGTTTCAAAAATTGGGTGGAAAAATGCCTAAAGGAGTTCTTATGGTAGGCTCTCCAGGTACAGGAAAAACACTCCTAGCTAGAGCAATTGCTGGAGAAGCTAAAGTTCCGTTTTTTACTATTTCTGGATCAGATTTCGTAGAAATGTTCGTAGGAGTTGGCGCATCGAGAGTCCGAGATATGTTTCAAGAAGCTAAGTCCCATTCTCCTTGCATAATCTTTATAGATGAAATAGATGCAGTGGGAAGACAAAGAGGTGCTGGTTTAGGAGGAGGTCATGACGAGAGAGAACAAACTCTAAATCAATTATTAGTTGAAATGGATGGTTTTGAAGATAATGCAGGAGTGATAGTTATTGCTGCAACCAATAGACCTGACGTACTCGATTCTGCTTTGTTAAGACCAGGTAGATTTGATAGGCAAGTTGTTGTTCCACTTCCTGATGTTAGAGGTAGAGAGCAAATATTGAAAGTACATATGAGAAAAGTACCTCTAGATAAAAACGTTAAACCTTCCATTATAGCTAGGGGAACACCTGGCTTTTCAGGAGCAGATCTAGCTAACTTAGTTAACGAATCCGCTCTTTTAGCTGCAAGAGCAAATAAAAAATTTATCAATATGGATGATCTAGATAAAGCAAAAGATAAAATAATGATGGGCGCTGAAAGAAGATCTTTAGTGATGAGTGAAGATGAAAAGAATTTAACAGCCTATCATGAAGCTGGTCATGCCATAGTAGGCTTAAGCCTAGAAGAACACGATCCTGTCTACAAAGTTACAATCGTACCTAGAGGAAGGGCTCTAGGAGTAACCATGTTTCTACCTGAACAAGATAGATATAGTATGAGTAAGAAACGATTAATAGGGCAAATTACAAGTCTATTTGGTGGTAGGGTTGCAGAAGAGTTGATTTTTGGAAAAGATTCTGTGACAACCGGTGCATCTAACGATATCGAAAGAGCCACTGAAATAGCAAGAAACATGGTAACAAAATGGGGTTTATCAGAAAAACTGGGGCCTCTAGCTTACAGCGAAGAAGAAGGAGAAGTATTCTTAGGTAGGTCAGTCACTCAGACCAAGCAAGTCTCAGATATCACGGCCAAAACAATAGATGAAGAAATTAGAAAAATAATTGATGAAACTTATAAACATGCCACTGAAATACTCAAAAAAAATATCAAACGTCTCCATAAAATGTCTGAAGCTCTTATGAAATATGAAACAATTGAACAATTACAGATTGAAGATATTATGAACGATAAGGAACCGAGACTCCCTGATGATTGGGAAAATAAAGATAATTCCAATGAAGATAATGATAAAACACCTAATATAGGTGATCATGCTACTCAGCACTGACTTTTTCTAGCTAAATTAAATAAAAATTTTACCTTAACTAGATTAATTAGACTTAATGACTATAATGTAGTCAATTTTCATAATTAACTTAGTAAAATAACATAAATCGAATGAAAGTATTTGGAACAGATGGAATAAGAGGCAAGGTTGGAGAACATCCAATGACGGTCACTTTTACTTCTGTATTTGCAAGTGCTATCTCTTCTGTGCTTGCACCAAAAGGTGGCACAGTCGTAATTGGCAAAGATACAAGAAGATCAGGCTACATGTTCGAATCTTCATTAGAATCAGCTTTTGTTGCTTCAGGTCTTGATGTAGTTTTGCTTGGTCCTCTTCCTTCACCAGCTATTGCAATCTACACCAAACAAACTAAAGCAAATCTAGGAATTATTATAAGCGCCTCACACAATTCATTTGAATACAATGGAATAAAAATAATTAATTCAAATGGTGAAAAAATTGATGCTCAATTGGAATACGAAATTGAAAAAAAACTTCTAGATGAACCAATTACGCAAACATCTGAAAAGATAGGAAAAGCATCTAGATCTGCAAATTCTAGGGATATATATGAGTCATTTCTAACAAGTCTATTTAGTACTAAAAAACCATTGTCAAATATCAAGATAGTTCTAGATTGCTCTAATGGTGCAGCCTACAAAGTAGCACCTAGTATTCTTTCATCACTTGGTGCTGAAATTATACCAATAGCTTGTTCCCCTAATGGATTTAATATCAATATGAACTGTGGATCCACTAATCCCGAAACTATTAAGAATACAGTAAAAGCAGTAAATGCGGATTTAGGTATCGCCTTAGATGGAGATGCTGACAGGGTTTTACTAATTGATGAAAAAGGCAATTGTCTAGATGGAGATCAAATACTGTACATGCTAGCAATGATTAATAAAGAAAAAGAAAATTTTAACTCTAAGATTGTTGGAACCATACTTACTAACTCAGGGCTTGAGACTTCTTTAAAAAAACACAGCATACAACTATATCGATCTGATGTGGGTGATAAACATGTTGTCGATATGATGAAAAAAACCGGATCATCCATTGGAGGTGAAACATCGGGACATATTATTAATTATGACTATTCGCCTACAGGTGATGGTCTTATGACAGCATTATTGATACTAAAATATATAGTAGACAATAATAAAAAGATCGAAGATCTTCTTTTAGGATTGTCTCTTCTTCCACAATTCAATAAAAATATAAACATAGAAAATAAAAAGATTAGTCAATCATTAATTGATGCAACAAATGATAAAGCTTCAGAAATGTTAGATGATGGTAGATTGATTATAAGGATGTCTGGAACAGAGCCAATTATTCGAGTGACAATAGAGTCTACAAATAAAGATTCATTTAAAACTATATTTAACTTCATTACACAAGAGCTTCATACCAATGAATAATATCTACATTGTTGCTAATTGGAAAATGAATGGTGACCAAATATTTAATGATCAATTGCTATTTTCAATAAAACAAAATATCAATAACAATGATTCTGCACGGATGATTATTTGTCCTTCAATGCCATACCTAGAATTAGTCAACAGGAATTTACCAAATTATATTGCTATTGGTGCTCAAAATATAAGCCAATATGATAATGGGGCATTTACAGGTGAAACATCAGGAAAAATGCTTGCAGATTTAAATATTGACTACGTGATTATTGGCCACTCTGAAAGAAGAGAATTATATAATGAAGACAATATAGACATTAGTGGTAAATTCACTAAAGCCATTGAGAATAATATAAAGCCAATACTATGTGTTGGAGAAACAATTGAACATCGTAATAGCGACAGCACATTTGACTATATTCATAAACAAATCGATAGCATTATAAAAAATAATACTTTAGAAGATCTAAAAGAGTTAATTATTGCCTATGAACCTATATGGGCTATTGGGACTGGGCAAACTGCTACACCAGAAATAGCAGAAGAAGTTCACTCTTACATTAGAAATATGTTATTGAATGTCGATTCAGATTTAGCTATTAATACACCAATTCTGTACGGAGGAAGTGTTAATAGTGAAAATGCTGATAAACTATTCA
>JABHDX010000030.1 GCA_018672815.1 Gammaproteobacteria bacterium
GTTAAGTCGAAATGTTTTTGCAGCAAGTCTATAATAGACTGATTCTCAGATTCATCCTGTTGAAAATCAGCTCTTGCCATTTCAATCAATAGAACACCCACTGCTATTTCTTGAGAACTAAATTCTATCTGAGTAGTGACTTCTTCTGCATTTTTTTTAAAAAAATTGAAAAATGATGTCATCTTTTTACCTTCCACAAAAATATAAAAATTAATCATAATCGATCTGTAAGCAGTTTTATATAGTTTCTAATTAACATAGAATGGTTCAATCAAAATTAATTTATACTATGAATACTAAAATAAATTCGGCAAAAGCTTTAAAAATTGGTATTGCTGCCAGTTTCTTTTTTACCATTTTAATTTGGGTGACAGATCAATTCTGGTTCCAAGATCATACATTGCTACCTAAACCTGAAGGGATTGCATTTTGGTATAAATGGCAATTACTTGAACCGAGTTTTATGTCACGATTGACTGTTTGGGTTCTTTTCCTTTTGCATCAATGTAGTATTTGGTGGTTAATTTACAAAGCACAACAAAGCCAGCCTAAATACATAGCTGGTTTGCATTGGTTTAATATTGCAGCGCTTATCATTAATGCTGTTTTCATACTTTTACATCTTTTACAAACTGCCATCTGGTATGACGGTTTAGCTCAAGATGTGACTGAAGTCTCAGCTCAGTGGTCAGTTATTGTCCTGCTGTTTGTGGTTTTGATTATGGAGAATCAAAGACGAGGAATGTTTTTCGGCAAACCTTTAAACTTTGTCACAACTGCAGCTCAAGGATTAAGAAAATACCATGGCTACTATTTTGCTTGGGCTACTATTTATACTTTTTGGTATCACCCAATGGTGATGACTCAAGGGCATATCTTTGGCTTCTTTTATATGTTTTTATTATTACTTCAAGGCAGTTTATTTTTTACTCGTGCTCACTTGAATTCTAAATGGACGACCTTTGTTGAGGTTATGGTTGTTATCCATGCACTAATGGTGGCAGTTATGATTGGACACAATTGGCCTATGTTTGTATTTGGATTCTTAGGCATCTTCATGGTCACTCAATTATATGGGTTGCCTATCAGTCAAAAAATGAGAATGTTCCTGTGGGCTTTATTTCTTGCTTTTTATTTTGTGGTTTACAATGCTCAAGAATGGGAAAATTTTTACGAAATTATTTTTATAACTTCAACTGAATGGGGATGTGCAATGTTACTCTCAGCGTTGATTTTATTTTTTCAATCTGACTTTATTAAAAACCTAACTACCACTAAAAAAACACAATCATGAAGCTTCAATCCACTACATTTAAACACAATGGCTTTATTCCTGAGCGATGTGCCTTTGGAATTAAAGATCCAGATAATCATATGACTCTTGGGCTCAATAAAAATCCACAAATATCATGGACTGAAATACCGAGTAATGCCCTATCATTAATCTTGCTCTGCATCGATACGGATGTTCCATCTTCATTAGATGATTTCAATAAAGAAGGTAGAATGATTTCAAAGGATTTACCTCGAGTTAATTTTACTCATTGGGTGATGGTGGACATTAAGCCCTCGAATAACAGTATTGACGAAGGTGATTGCTCAGATGGAATCACTGCAGGTGGCAAACAAAATCCAAATGGTCCCAAGGAAAGTCGCCAAGGGATCAATGATTATACAAATTTCATGGCCAGTAATCCTGAAATGAAGGGTAATTACTTTGGCTATGAAGGACCATGTCCTCCTTGGAATGATGAGTTAATTCACCATTACCGATTTCAGCTTTTTGCATGCGACTTTAAACAATGCCCAGTTGAAGGTCTATTTACAGCTGCTGATGTGCAAAAAACGCTAGAAGGGCATGTTATTGATAAGACTGAGTTAATTGGATTGTATAGCTTAAACCCAAATTTATGAAAATGTTTCAAACATGAAAGTACCACAATCAGGAAGGCGTTCAACTAAATTAGGACCAGCTAATTGACTGGGTGTCAAAGTTCCATAATCACCCTCATAGTCTTCTAATAGATGGTTGGCACAAGCAATAGAACCATTAACCGTTAGATCGTAACCATTGTTTGTTTTTATTCGACATGTGACTCTATTCCCTACGGCATTCTCCACTTCACCCCAAACATACATAGGTGAGTTCTTACGCTCATTCTCATCAGGTCCCTTAGGACCTTGATCTACTTTATTCGTTAAAAATTTTTGAATAAAACTGGATGCTAATAACCAACGCAGATAATTAGCAAATTTCATAGATCTCAGTGCCCCAATTGAAGTGGGCATATAGACTTCAATGTTTGGAATTGAAGTGTTATAAAACGCGGTCGAAATATCGCCCCATGGAATAGCGACTGAGAGTTTCACACCATTGCCAAAATCAATATTTCTGTCTAAAGCACCAAGAGCAATGGTTTTTATTTTTCCATTTTTTCTAATCTTACAACCTTGTGGCATTCCTTCAATACTTGTTTTAGCTGTACCTCTACTGAATCTTCCTTTGGAATCAAACCCCATTCTTAAATGGATTGCATCAGGCATTTTTAATTTTAACTGTGCAGCTAAACAATCAGTAGGGATTACATCAAAACCCACTCCTGGACATATAACGATTTCTGCGTCTTTAGCTTTATGCGATAATCTTTGGGAATCCTCAAAAACAGAAATTTCACCGGTAATATCTAAATAATGGGTGTTCGCTTTAATGCAAGCTTCCATCATAGGTTTTGCTGTCTTAGAAAAAGGTCCCGCAGAGTGTACGACCACTGAAACGTCTCTAATGTATTCTGCTAGAGCTTTATCTTCGAGTGAAAAACA
>JABHDX010000031.1 GCA_018672815.1 Gammaproteobacteria bacterium
ATGAACAATATCTTTTGATTAAGGCACCGCCCGCTTCAGGTAAGTCTAGAGCATTGATGTTTATTGGGTTGGATAAGTTAGAAAACCAAGGCGTAGAAAAGGTCATTGTGGCTGTCCCAGAGAGATCTATTGGAGCATCATTTGCACCTACAAATTTAAAGGAATATGGGTTTTATGCTGATTGGGATCCTAAAGATGAAAATAACCTATGCACACCTGGGAGTGATAAAAGCAAAAGTAAAATTCAATCTTTTAAAAACTTTATGGATAATGATGATAAAATCCTGATCTGCACTCATGCAACATTGCGTTTTGCATATGATGAGATTGAAGATAAAATATTTGTTAATACACTTCTTGCAATAGATGAGTTTCATCATGTATCAGCTTCCAGTGATAATCGCCTAGGAGAGTTAGTCAGGGGTGTAATGGCTAATTCTGAAGCACATATTGTAGCCATGACTGGATCCTACTTTAGAGGCGATTCTGTACCCGTATTACTTCCTGACGATGAAGCAAAATTTGTAAGTGTTTCATACACATATTATGAACAGCTTAATGGATATACCTATCTTAAGTCATTGGGTATCGGTTATCATTTTTACCAAGGCAGATATACATCCACAATTCACGAAATATTAGATACAGATAAGAAAACAATACTTCATATACCGCATATACAATCTGGTGAATCCACAAAGGATAAATACAAAGAAGTTGATTCAATTATTGATACAATAGGTCTTGTCGATCGCGTAGATAATGATACAGGTATAATATATGTAAAGAGACATGATGATGGTAAGATGATCAAGATAGCTGATTTAGTCAATGATGATCAAAAATACAGGGATAAGGTGATAGATTATTTACGCAAAATGTCCGAGTTAGATGATTTAGATCTTATTATTGCATTAGGAATGGCCAAGGAAGGATTCGACTGGCCATATTGTGAACATGCACTTACAGTAGGTTATAGAGGCTCCCTAACAGAAATAGTCCAGATCATTGGCAGGGCCACCCGTGATAGTTCCAATAAGACAACATCGCAGTTCACCAATCTTGTTGCTCAGCCAGATGTAGAAGATGATGAAGTCAAACTTTCTGTAAATAATATGCTGAAAGCGATCACAGCATCCTTATTGATGGAACAAGTATTAGCACCTAGCTGGAATTTTAAAACCAAAGTATTTGGTGATAATAAAACAAAGCCAGGTGAAGTGAAAATAAAAGGATTTAAAGAACCAAAAAGCGAAAAGGTAGCAAAAATCATTGAATCAGATCTGAATGATCTGAAGGCCACTATTCTTCAAGATGAAACAATGATTAAGGCGATACCCAGTGGTGTTGATGCTGAAGTAATCAATAAAGTTATCATCCCTAAAATTATTAGAGAAAAATATCCTGAATTAAAAGATGATGAAATTGAATCCTTAAGACAACATGTTGTTGTTGACTCTGTATTTAAAAACAGTGAAGTGAAGGAGACGGGAGGAAAACAGTTTATACGTATGGCAGGTAAATTTGTCAATATAGATGACATCCACATTGATCTGATTGATAAAGTCAATCCATTTCAACATGCTTTTGAAATTCTATCAAAATCTGTTACAGCTCCAGTGTTAAAACTCATCAAAGATCATATTGAGGCCAACAGAATTAACATCACTGCTGATGAAGCTGTTCTTTTATGGCCAAAGATAAAAGTTTTTTATAAAAAGTTTGAAAGAGAGCCAAATTTGGAATCTAGTGATCCATTAGAGAAAAGAATGGCGGAAGCAATTATCTATCTTAAAGATCAAAAACGTAGATCTCAGAATGATTGAAGATAGAAATAAACTACAGTCTATTTTTGAAGATGATCCTTATAATCTTCTGGAAATAAAGAGAAGAGCATCCCCTGCTGAAACTGAATTAGAAAGGTTGAAGTCTTCATTTGATGAAATAACTTTATTTTATAAAGAACAAGGTAGAGAGCCTTCTGCCAGTAGCGATATTAATGAACATTGCTTATATGCTCGCCTGAAAGGTATTCGAGAGAATAAAGAAAAAGCAGTTATCTTAAAAGCAATTGATAGTGAAGGCTTATTGGATCTAGAGCAGATTGAGATCAATACTATTGATGATGTATTTAAAGATGATGATCTTGGGATTTTTGATCAGGATGCTGAAGATATATTTACTTTCAAACATGTACCAAAAGAAAAATCTGCAGCAGATTATACAGCAAATAGAAAACCTTGCGAAAATTTTAATGAATATGAAGAACTCTTTAGTACTTGCCATGCAGAATTAAAAAACGGCAAACGTAAAATGATGAAGTTTTATAACCGCCAATTAACCGAGGGGGCATTTTTTGTTATTGATGGGGTTATGGCTCTTCTAGTGAAAACATATGATTTAAAAATCGATAAAATGGGACATAAAGATGGCCGTACTTTAACGGTTTTTGAAAATGCGACACAATCCAACATGAAACTTCGATCTTTGAGTAAAGCCGTTTTAAAGGGTGGTTATAGTATTTCATCATCTAGTTATCAAACTATATCAGAGTTTGATAAGAATATGGGAAAAGTATCAGATAATGACAAAGAAACTGGTTTGATATATGTAGTAACATCTATGAGTGAGGATCCAAAGATAGCAACTATAGAAAATCTTTATAAGGTTGGATTTACAAAACAAAGTCTAACTGTTAGAATAAAAGATGCGAAAGATGATCCTACATTTTTGATGGCTCCAGTATCTCCTCGTTCAACTTATAGATGTTATAACGTGAACCCACAGAAGCTTGAACATTTACTCCACAAATTTTTTGGTGAAGCATGCCTGGATATTGAAGTGACTGATAATAGTGGCAAAAAGTATGTTCCCAGGGAATGGTTTATAGCTCCTATCGGTATTATTGACCAAGCCATACAACTCATTATCACAGGAGAGATTGTAAATTATAAATACGATCGTGAAAATCAAGTGATTATGCAAATAGTTTAACAGATAATGAAATTAAATTAATAGAAGAAAGTATTGGCTAAGAAAAATAAAGAAGAATTTAATGTCTATGTGATTGGCTTAAAGCCTGAGTTTGCTAAAACAAAGGCTGCAAAAAAACAAAATCCTAATTTTGTCCCAGGTCCATATAAAAGATGTTACTATGTAGGATATTCTTCAAATACTCCAGAAGTCAGGTATAATCAGCATATAACTGGCTATATAAATGAAAAAGGACATTGTGTTTATCAAAAATAATAAAAACACCAATTATCTAACGTTGTATGGGCTGGCGGATGAAGAGATACAGATTGTGAATAACAGTCGTAACAAATCCTCAAAATTTCGATTGGAATAGAATGATCTACCTTTCAGAACTTTTGAAACGTCTAGATATTGGCATTGAAGAGCGGGTACTTCAGACAAAGGCTCGGTTCTTGGTCAAGCTACAGAATGCTCTTCGCGTCGAATGCCGGCTAACAATAAATTCAAAGGTTAATCTTGAACTAGCTTTTCCTGCTGCCCGAGTGCCAATTAAAGTTTTACCTGGATTGCCAGAAGCTTTAGAATCTTTTAGTTTTCCGGATGATATTAATCATATACTTCTAATAGGAGCCAATAGAAGCCATTTAGAAAAAATTGTACATAGTTCGGTTGACTTATTAGAATTAAGGCAACAATTAGAGCCTTTTCCAATTGAACAAGATGTTACGGCGGATGAAATAGAATCTATAAGCGCATGGGCAAAAAATCTTCTTGGGCTTATTGATAATAGTGCCCCAATTAAAAAAATACTTTCTGTCAATAAGGATATTTTGGGTGTTTACAGGTATTGGCCATATCATAATATGCATGATGACCGAATACCAAATAAAGCAATAATAGAAATATATTGGGGTATTATTGGGTTTGTTGCTAAATGCCTTGGCTGTTCTGTTGAAGATATGACATGTGTGGTTCTAGCACACGAATTAGCACATGCCTATACTCAGCTCGGTGCGGATATTGATGGTAGACGCTGGAATACTAGCGATTTTTCTGAAACTGAACCGGCACTACAAGAAGGGCTAGCACAATATTACACAGAAAGGGTATTAAAACGGTTGAAGACTGATATACCAGGAGCCTATGATGCCTACACAGAATTACTTGAGCATCAACCAAAAAATTACCATACCCATGTAAGTTGGGTTATTAATTTCTCTCCAGAAACAGTTAGAAGAGCTATGATTGAGACTAGGAGAAAAAGAGAAAAAACGGTAGAACAATTTGAATTAAGGCTTAAAAAAGCAGAAAGGGGGCTTAGACCTCCAACAATAAGGCAAAACGAATTTTAAAACCAATCCATGTTTTTAATTTTCTACCTGTTGGGATGGGTTATTTGTTTGTGAATGGAACTCGTATAGGTTTCCAAATGTATATTGGGTGTGACAAAAAATGAGATTTATACTGCAATAGCCCTAATCACCACCATTCTCATATCTGTTCTTTGGAAGGAAGAACTAAAGTATAGAAGAAACTTTATAAGCGTTAAATCAGGATAGGTTGTAAGGTCATTTGAAGCAGTGCTATGGTTTAAATAAGGAGGTATGTATATTATAAAAAGTAAAGCCATTGACTTACCTTCTGTAGGTTTAATATTATTGGAAAAAAGCTCTAGAGCTAAGCATATAATTTTATCAATTAAACCACCCAAAAAAATAAGGGTAGCCATTCCCATAGGGACATCCTTTAGTGATGCTGAAAGTTTTGTAAAAACTA
>JABHDX010000032.1 GCA_018672815.1 Gammaproteobacteria bacterium
CCAAAATCAATATTTCTGTCTAAAGCACCAAGAGCAATGGTTTTTATTTTTCCATTTTTTCTAATCTTACAACCTTGTGGCATTCCTTCAATACTTGTTTTAGCTGTACCTCTACTGAAGCTTCCTTTGGAATCAAACCCCATTCTTAAATGGATTGCATCAGGCATTTTTAATTTTAACTGTGCTGCTAAACAATCAGTAGGGATTACATCAAAACCCACTCCTGGACATATAACGATTTCTGCGTCTTTAGCTTTATGCGATAATCTTTGGGAATCCTCAAAAACAGAAATTTCACCGGTTATATCTAAATAATGGGTGTTCGCTTTAATGCAAGCTTCCATCATAGGTTTTGCTGTCTTAGAAAAAGGTCCCGCAGAGTGTACGACCACTGAAACGTCTCTAATGTATTCTGCTAGAGCTTTATCTTCGAGTGAAAAACATCGAAAAGATAAATCTAATTCATCAGCTAAAGCTTTTATTTTTTCTTCATTTCGACCAGCTAAAATGGGCTTCATGCCTTGCATTTTAGCTCTTCGTGCAGTCAATTCTCCTGTGAAGCCATTAGCACCGTAAATCATCCATTCTCTCACTCTGTTTCTCCATTGGATTCAAAATTTAATGAAAGTGAGTTTATACAATACCTAAGACCAGTTGGTTCAGGGCCATCGTTAAAAACATGGCCAAGATGGGCTTCACAATTTGCACATAACACCTCATTTCTTTCCATGCCATGACTTCTGTCAGATTCTATTCTTACTGCATCATTATTTTCAATGTCATAAAAACTTGGCCAACCCGTTCCAGAGTCGAATTTAGTATTGGAATCAAAAAGTTTATTGCTGCAGCAAATACACAAGTATAGTCCTGAATCTTTATTCGCAAGAAGTTTGCCAGTAAAAGGTGCCTCAGTGCCCTTTTTTTGTGTGACAAACATCTGATCGTCCGTTAGATGATCTAGGTTTATTTGATTTTTTTTATCAGTATTCATAAAGAGATTTTAAAACATTTAGTTTGCGATAAAAGATTTTTTTTTAAGATGCGTGTTTATATAATTAATATTGTGATTAAAATAAGCTAATGGAACATAAAAAAATAGCCTTCTTCAATTACTTAATACCTCAAAACTGGATCATCAGTATTGCTCTACTAAGCGCTAAATTACTATCATATCTTCCGTTTCATTGGATTTTAAAGTTAGGACACATACTAGGCGTCTTTCTTTATTTCCTCCCATCCAAGCGATCTGCCATCGCTATAAAAAATATTGATCTCTGTTTTCCAACATTATCTGATTTTGAAAAAAAGAAATTATTGAAAAAACATTTTAGCTCTCTTGGAATTGGTCTTCTTGAAGTGGCTATGGTTCGATGGAAATCCAATAAGGCGTTTAAAAAACTCATAACAGTTAATGGTCTTGATCATCTAAGAAACGCTGTCAAAAAAGATAAGGGAGTTATTCTCATGAGTGCGCATTTTACTTCTCTAGAGGTTAGCGCTTTGATCGGAAGGAAAGAAATAGTTTCCGATCTTCCTCCTTTAGTTGGCATGTATCGTTTAGGAAGCAATGAGATAATCAATCAATTCTTTCGTCAAGCAAGGCTTAGATCAGTTGAAGGATTAGTCACTAAATTTGAAGTCAAAAGCTTAATCAAAGCATTAAAAGAAAAGAAAATTATCTGGTATGCTTCTGATCAAAATTTCACTGGCAAAAATGCAATTGAATTGGAATTTTTTAACCAAAAAGCAATGGCAAACACTGCGATCACTAGATTCATTGAAATAACAGGTTGCAGTGTACTGCCATTTTTTCCCACCAGATTAGAAAATCATCAAGGTTATAGTCTTACTATTTATCCAGAAATTAATTATGCTGCAAATCAAGATCCTGAATCATTTCTTAAAGAATTTTATCGTGTACTAGAGGAGCATATTAAGAAAAATCCTGAGCAATATTATTGGATCCATCGAAGATTTAAATCCAATCTTGAGAATAAAAATCCATACCTATAAAAATCCTGGCAATCGTATTATCTAGTTTTTCCTTTTGATGAATATGGGTTTCCTCGACTGGTTGGGGGGAGACTACCAATATTTCTGAAATCTTTTTTTTGCATCAACCTTCCATTGGAAGAAAAAGTTTTCCATACGCCAGTTGGTATACCATCATTGTATTTCTCTCTTGCTTGAAGCTCGCCATTCTCATAGAAAAATTCCCAGATACCATGCTTTTTTCTATTTTTTACTTCCCCAGAAAGATAGATTTCTCCATTGTCATGATGAGCAATAAATTTTCCATCGGGAGGTAATTCCTGTGCATTAATATTCATTAAGACTGTGAAGAAGATCCCAGAAAGTAAGATTATTTTTTTTATCATCAAATTCATTTATGAATAATAATACGAGTTTTTACCTATATTTGATATTTACATTTTTTCTATAAGGCAATGACATCAATTAAAAAGAAGCGGCTGTGACTAATTCAGTCCAATCTTTCTCTGGAAAATCTAGATTTATTGATAAGGTCAATTTTAATATTGATTTTCTAAGCCTGTTCAAATTAGCATGAAGAATTTGCGGAGATGATTTTGAGAATTTTGTTTTATCAAAATCTAAAAAAAATACTCTACCATTGGGATTAATTTGTATATTTTCAACATTGAGATCTTGATGGATAATTCCATGTTGATGAAATCTAGAAAGACATTCGCCAATTGCTTTCCATAAATCCTGAGTCATTAACTCCTGTCTTAATTTATCTCCCATGGATTGAACGCTTGGTATTACTTCCGTCAAAAGATCCGCTTGGTAGATGAAACCCGATCGCCTGATTCTAGCAGCTATCGGTAAAGGCACAGGTAAATTCAAAGCCTGCATCTGGTTTAATAAATTCCACTCCTTAAAAGATCGCGTTTCTTCCAAGCCCGCATATAAGTATTGATCGTATATTAATTTAGAAAGAAATCCGCCACGACAATAATGCTTTAATGCACAAGATCTACCCTCCCAATCAATAAAAAAAACAGAACCTCTTCCTTTTTTACTCTCAGGCAAGACTTGTCTATTTTTCCAATGGATTGGATTAAAAATATCATCATTCAAATTATGAATTAAAGTATCATCATATAAAATGACGCTTTGGTTAACTTTTAATATTTTTTTACTCATACAATGAATTCTTTTGATAACAGTTTAGCTCTAAAAAATATTTGTGTAATTAGATTATCAGCACTAGGCGACTGTTGTCATGCTTTAGCAGTGGTACAAAATTTAAGAAAACAATTACCGGAAGCAAATATCACATGGATTATTGGTAAAACTGAGTATCAACTCGTTGATCAAATACCAAATATTCAGTTCATTGTCATCGATAAATCCAAACTGTTTAAATCCTTAAAGACAGTCTTCATGGAATTGAGAAATATAACTTTTGATGTTCTCTTGAATATGCATGCTTCAATGAGTGCAAATTTAGTAAGTCTAATGGTCTCATCAAAAAGAAAAATTGGATACGACAAAGCAAGAGCTAGAGATCTACAAAATATTTTCTGTCATCAGTCAATACCATCAAAAAACAATCAACATGTTTTAGATGGCATGTTTGAATTCTCAAAAATCATTGGAATAGATTGCGAAAAACCCGAATGGAATTTACCCATTTGCAAAAAAGCTAGAACTGCTATGAACTCTTATATTAATCTAGATCAAGTCACCTGCGTAATCAGTCCTTGCAGCAGTCAACGTTATGGTGATAAATACAATAGAAGCTGGCCTATTGATCACTATATTGAGGTTATTAATCATCTCATTACAATCAAAGTACAGGTGATCATCACAGGTGGTAATACTGCCATAGAACAAAAATATTCAAAAAGTATTTCCAATGCTTTCCCGGATCAAATTACGAATTTAATTGGCAAGAGCTCTATTAAAGAATTAGCTGCCATTATCAGCTTATCGGATTTTGTTATTTCACCTGACTCAGGACCTGTCCATATTGCCACAACAGTCAATACACCTGTCATCGGCCTTTACGCTATGAGCAACCCTCTGAGAAGTGGTCCTTATAATTCTCAAAAATGGGTTATTGATGCCTATGAAGAATCACTGAGTGTTTTCATGAATACCCAAATACAAAACGTAAAATGGGGCCAAAAAATAAAGCACCCCAAAGCCATGCATCTGATTCTTCCTAAAACAGTTATCCATTCTATTAATCAACTGATAGCAGCTTTATAAACTGCTTCTGCTATGACTAAATCTTGAACAGCAACTCCAGTCAAATCTGCAACTGTTATCTGATCGTAATGGCTTCGGCCTTGGGCTGAACCCTCAAATATTTGTCCTATTTCAATTAAACTACTTACTTCTATCAATCCTGATTTCAACGCTTGATGAACTTCACCCCTTAACTCATTTTGTGTAATACTATCAGCAACGACTATGTCTGCTCTTGCTAAGATATTAACATCCAATTCACATTTCTCCGGCGTGTCTGAACCTACCGCTGTGATATGGGTTCCTGGTTGCACCCAATCAGACTGTATAATCGCCTTTTTTGAAGAAGTTGTGGTAATAATTAAACGAGCTTCACTGACCAATGCAGCTAAATCCTTATGTATTACTAAATCTACCTCAAGATCAGAAAGGTCCTTTTGCAATGCTTTACTCTTGTCTGAATCTCGCCCCCAAACATTTATGGTTTTAATAGGCATAAGATCCATCAAACATCTGGCTTGGTATCTCGCTTGGACGCCAGTTCCAATAATAGCTGCACTGTTAATGTCTTGATTAACTAAAAGATTAGATGCCATGGCACCTGCAATACCAGTTCTCAAATCTGTTAAATTCGCTTGATCGATCAATACTGCTTTTGGTATACCAGTAGCTATATCAAAGAGAAGCATCATCCCTTGTCCAGGTTTAAGTCCCAACTGGTTGTTTTCACCAAAGCCTGAAGCAATTTTAATCACATAAAAAGAACCACCTCTGATATATCCATATTTAATATGAACTTCACCTGGTGGCTGATCAAAAAGAAGTTCTCCTACTGGAGGTATCTCAGCATTACCATTCGAGTATTCAATAAATGCCTGCTTCATTGGCTGATGTATCTCAATTTCATCAAGTAAAGATGATATTTGCTCCCAATTAAGAACAAGAGGTTGTGTCATGCAATAATCTCCTTAATTTTGTCCATACTAATATTAGCACCACAAATAATGATCAACACTCGCTTACCCTTTAACTGTTTTTTAAGTTTTAAAAATCCTGCAACAGCTGTGCCAGCAGATCCCTCGATCATCATTTGATGTGTATCCATAAAAGATTTCATGGCACTAGCGATTTCCTCTTCGCTAACTAGAATCGATTGATCCACTATGGATTGACAATACTCAAAAGTAATGGAGCCTTGCTCTAATGCTCCTGCAGATCCATCACTCAAAGTATCCAAATGATCAATATCAATAATGTATCCTGCCTCTAAGGCATAATGCATAGCGGCCGAGTGAGATGGAGAGCAAGCTATCACCTTTGTGTTGCTGTTTTTTTGTTTTAAATAGCCTCCAATACCAGAAATCAGTCCGCCTCCTCCAACACAAACCAATACAGCATCTATTGCTTGCATCTGATGATAAGCTTCAGCAGCAGCAGTGCCTTGCCCAACTATTACATCATAATCATTATAGGGAGAAAGAAATGGTAAATTATTCTTTTCTGCGTATATGCGGCCTTCAGTTTCTGCGTCTCCAGATGTCTTTCCTTTTATCTGATAGTCTGCCCCTAAATATTTTATCTTATTCAACTTTGCTGGAGAAACACTCTCGGGTAGAAATATCAATGTATCTAATTTAAGAATACCTGCAGCATAGGCAACAGCAGAGCCATGATTTCCTGACGAAGCTGTTATAATTTTTTTAGGATCTTCTTTAGATAGCAAAGTCATTTTATTGCTGGCTCCTCTTGCTTTGAAAGAACCAGTGACTTGAAAATTCTCCAATTTTAGAAAAACCTCTGCTCCAGATTCTTCACTCAATGAAGGAGAAAATTGCAATGGTGTTTGTCGAATAATATGTCGTATTCTCTCAAGTGCAACCTCAACATCTTTAAAAAATTTATCTTGCATTACTATTTATTCCTATTTGTTTGTATATATCTTCGTAGGCATCTGTCATTCGTTCCACCGTATAGTTTTTTGACTTCACAATATTGCTAGCCTTCATCTTCTCATAGAGTTGTTGATTTTCAGTCAATTTTAATAAATAGGACATATAATCATCTATTGCATCTTCTTCCACTAAATATCCATTATTGCCATGGTTAATTATTTCAGGTATTCCACCCACGTTGGAAGCGATAATGGGTAAACCAAAGGCAAGTGCATCAAGGAGTATAGACCCTAAACCTTCATGTCGAGATGGAAATAGAAATAAATCAAATGCTTTCATATAGTCTCCAACATTATCCACATGCCCAATGACTTTAATATTGCTTAATTGACTAGCTTGCATCAAAAATTTATTTTCATCTCTACCTCCACCAATCAACATAAAAAAAATATTGGGATGCGTTCTTTGCATTTTTTCTGCAAGAGAAAAAATTTGATTCTGTCCTTTGTGACTATCATCGAGAGCACCAATATGGCCAACGATGAACTTATTTTCTAACTCAGATTTTATTTTTTCAACATTTGATGGGTTGAAATTAAGTGACGAATGAGCACTATTAACTATATGGTAATCAAAAGAAAGGTTCAGACTTTTTTCTACATTCTCAGCAATATTCTGAGTTAAAGTAACAATCATCGAAGCACCCTGATAAATGGATGCATTGACTATATTATTTTTTGGCATCCTTTGTACCCTTCTTGTGATCAAGTAATTTTTTTTCAACAATAAAGTACAGAACCAAAGAGCAAAAAAAGATCTTGATTCATGAAAATGCAGAATACCTTCATTAAAAAAGTATCTAATGCATGAAATAACACCAAACCCTACTGCATTAACCTCTAGATTTACGATGCTTGCTGCTTTTTTTTGTATCTCTGAATTTTTTTTGCAAATGAGAGATTGATGAAAGCCTCGCCTGGATAAGTCTTTTATCAGAAGTAAAGTTTGTCTCTCTCCTCCTCTAAAACCAGATGCTAAATTGATGTGATTAACTCTTGGAAGATGATTATCCATCAAAATCAATTATTTCATAAACTGTACTGCAATAAGGACATCGTGTTTCTTTCGACTCAACCTCTAGAAAAACCTTAGGATGACCATCCCAATTATCATTGCTAGGCATAGGACAGGATAACGGCAGATCTTCTTTTCTTATGTGAATTATTTTTTCCTGATTGGCAGTCATTTTTTATCCTTTTATTGGTTCATAATAGACAACAGTAAGTTATAAATCTAATCTATAAAAAAAGCCCCGCTGAGCAGGGCTTTAATTGCTTTAGATGAGAACGGATTCTTTACATCATTCCGCCCATTCCGCCCATTCCACCCATTCCGCCCATATCAGGCATTGGTGCAACTGGAGCATCATCTTGTGGAGCTTCACTAACCATTGCTTCAGTAGTTAGAAGAAGACCCGTCACAGATGCTGCATTTTGCAATGCATATCGGGTAACTTTTGTAGGATCAACGATACCCATTTCAATCATATCTCCGTATTCGCCTGAAGCAGCATTATATCCATAGTTACCACTTCCATTTGCGACTTCATTTAAAATAACTGAAGCATCATTGCCAGCATTACTCACGATTTGACGAAGCGGTTCTTCAAGCGCTCTTCTGAGAATATTAATACCCACATTTTGATCATCATTATCGCCTTCGATCGCATCTAATGCAGATTTTGCTCTTACTAAAGCAACGCCACCACCAGGAACTATACCTTCAAGAACAGCAGCTTTAGTTGCATTTAATGCATCTTCCACTCTGGCTTTCTTTTCTTTCATCTCGATTTCTGTTGCAGCTCCCACCTTTATCACTGCCACACCACCGGATAGTTTTGCTAAGCGTTCTTGTAGTTTTTCACGGTCATAGTCTGAAGATGATTCATCAATTTCAGCATTAATTTGACTGATTCTTGATTTAATATCTGAAGCTGTTCCAGCACCATCAATCACTGTTGTATTTTCTTTAGTGATTTGTACTTTTTTAGCTGTTCCTAGATCTTCAACCGTTGTTTTTTCTAAACTTAATCCAACTTCTTCAGAAATAACCTGACTGCCAGTAAGAATAGCAATATCTTGTAACATCGCTTTTCGCCTGTCACCAAAACCAGGTGCTTTCACGGCCGCAACTTTAACAATACCTCTGATATTATTCACAACTAATGTAGCTAGAGCTTCACCTTCTATATCTTCTGCAATAATCAGTAAAGGTCTTCCTGCTTTAGCAACGCCTTCGAGTAATGGCAAAAGATCTCTAATATTGGATATTTTCTTATCAAATAATAGTATGAATGGATCCTCCAACTCAACGCTTTGACTGTCAGCTTGGTTGATGAAGTAAGGAGAAAGATAACCACGATCAAACTGCATCCCTTCTACAACATCCAGTTCGTTTTCAAGGCCGGATGCTTCTTCGACTGTTATCACTCCTTCTTTACCTACTTTTTCCATAGCTTGAGCTATTACTTCACCAATTGCAGAATCAGAATTCGCAGATATAGTACCCACCTGTGAAATTGAGTCATTTTCTGTACAAGGAGAAGAAATGGATTGTAGTTGCTCAATAATAGCAGCTGTCGCTTTATCGATGCCTCGCTTAAGATCCATAGGGTTGTATCCAGCTGAAACTGATTTTAAACCCTCTCTATAGATAGATTGAGCTAATACTGTTGCTGTAGTTGTTCCATCACCAGCAACATCGGATGTTTGAGATGCCACTTCTTTGACCATTTGTGCACCCATATTTTCAAAGTTGTCGTCCAATTCGATTTCTTTAGCAACAGATACTCCATCTTTAGTGACAGTAGGTGCCCCAAAACTCTTATCTAAAACAACATTTCTTCCTTTTGGTCCAAGCGTAACTTTTACTGCATCAGCAAGAACATTTACACCAGCTAACATTCTTTGACGAGCGCTATCACCAAACTTTACTTCTTTAGCAGCCATTTGATTATTCCTCTTTTATTTTTAATTAATATATTTTTAAATTATTTTGATGTACTAGCCTTCAAATACTGCCATCACATCATCTTCTTTCATTACAAGTAGTTCTTCTCCATCGAGTTTAATTTCTGTTCCACTGTATTTACCAAAGAGAACTTCATCCCCTACTTTTAAATCCAATGGTCTTAAATCTCCATTCTCTTGAACCAAACCTTTACCTACTGCAACTACTTCGCCTTTAATCGGTTTCTCTGTTGCACTATCCGGTAAAACAATTCCGCCTGGTGAAGTTTTTTCTTCCTCCATGCGTCTTACAATTACTCTGTCTTGAAGCGGACGAATTTTCATCTATAATCTCCTCAATTTGTTATCATCTTTTTAAATCAATCCCTTATTTTAAAGATTGCGATTTTAGCAGTCTCCATAGGGGAGTGCTAATAATAAGGATGGTTGAGAAAAATTCAAGTGCGAATATGGAATTTTTAAGTATTTTTTTATTTTTAATTAAAGTGAAACACTGAGTAAATGCTAACAAGAACAATAAAGATTGTATTTCTAATCATATCAATTGTGCCATTAACACTTTTGGGACAACAAGTGCTTAAACCTCAAGAGGCTTTCCCAGTATCAATCTCTTACCAGAATAATGTATTGCAAATCACCCATGAAATACAGACAGGTTATTACTTATACAAAGACAAAATCTCCTACGTTGCATTAAATAATGACTTTGAGTTAGGAGAAATAAAATTACCCAATGGCATTGAATACTCTGATGAATTTTTTGGCAATACAGAAATTTATCGTTCAAGCTTTAGCCATTATATTCCAATAACTATAATCAATGAGTCTATGGATAGATTTAATATAGAAGTAAATTTACAAGGTTGTGCTGATATTGGTTTGTGTTATCCGCCACAAAAATGGGTTAGAAGTTTCTCAATAAATATAAAAAATCAAGAAGCTGCAATCTCAAATACAGAAATAAAAATCTCAGAGCAGGCAAGATTGGGAAATATAATTACTGATGGCAATATTATTTTGGTTTTCTTAATTTTCCTAGGTCTTGGTTTTGGATTGGCTTTTACCCCTTGCCATTTACCAACTATCCCAATACTTTCATCAATTATTATTGGTCAATCAGGAAGCAATAAGCTTAAAAGCTTATCACTGTCTTTAGCTTATGTAGCAGGAATGGCCATCACTTATTCTATTGCTGGTATTGCTGCTGCTATTGCAGGAAAACAACTGCAAGCTCTCTTTACCTTGCCTACATTCATAGTGGCAATTGCCATTCTATTTGGAATATTGGGTCTCGGAATGCTAGGTAGCTTCAATATGCAAATGCCGAGTTCTGTCATGAACAAAATCAATAACAGTCTTTCAAATCAAGTTGGGGGTAATTATCTGGGAGTAATAATCATAGGAGCGCTATCAGCATTGATGGTCACCGCATGTGTTGCTCCGCCATTGGTTGCAACACTTATGGTTATTGGCGAAAGTGGTAATATTGCTAGAGGTATCATTGCTCTGTCCTCTTTAAGTTTAGGGTTGGGCATACCACTCATTATAATAGGTCTTACAGCTGGGCAATGGTTACCGAAATCAGGAGCATATCTTGAGAATATAAAAAATCTTTTTGGCTTCATCATGTTCGCTTTGGCTATATGGGTCCTAAACCCACTTCTCAGTGAAGAGATTATTAATCTTTTGTGGGGCGTTATTTTAATTGCAGCTGCAATCTATTTTCTATGGCCTCTATCAAAAAAACCATATAAGAAAAGTTTTAAATACCCTAAGCTTTATGCTTGTTTAGCATCAATAATCTTAGGTTTATTTATTGTTTCAGACCAAAGTGAAAAAATAATATTAATGAAAGATCAAAAATCATTGGTCGGGGTCAGTGATTCTTTGTTTGATCCTATTGGTTCTTTAATTGAATTAGATAATAGTCTAAAGCTAGCTAGTAAAAATGGAAATATCTCATTGCTATATATTACTGCGGATTGGTGTATTTCATGTAAAAGGCTTGAACGAGAAACATTCTCAAATCCAGATATGATTAAGCTTTTATCTAGTATTAATTCTATTAAAGCCGATGTTTCTAAAAATTCTGAAAACGATATAGAGTTGATGAAACAATTAAGTATATTTGGGCCGCCCACTCTAATAGTCTATGATCAAAATGGAAATGAAAAAGAAAATATCAGAAAAATTGGCGTAGTCAATGCTAAAGAATTGATAAATGACATTAAAACTATCCAATAATGAAAAATCTTAAAACAATCATCATCATTTCTTTGATAAGCTCTTTAGCAATCTATCTGGTATTTATAAATACTAAAACGCAAGAAAAAACACCTGTGTACCTGACCTCTTTCAGCTTAGAAAATTTAGAAGGAGAGATCATCAATATTGATCAATATATAGGCAATCCATTAATTATAAATTTCTGGGCAACCTGGTGTTCGCCATGCAGAAGAGAAATGCCTCTATTGAACGCTATTCACTCAGATAATAAAAACAATGCTTTGCAAGTGGTAGGTATTGCAATTGATGAGTCTGAACTAGTCAGAGACTTTGTTAATGAGTTAGGTATAGACTTTCCTATTCTTGTAGGTCAAGGAGAAGCCTATGACTTGATGAAAGATCTTGGCAATTCCTCACTTACCCTGCCTTATACTATTTTTGTAGAACCCAATGGGTTGATCTCATGGAGTAAAAATACAGAAATTAAATACGAAGACATCAATGAAATGATAGGCGCCCAATAATATGAGCTATCTTGCTCTTATGCTTAAGGAGTTTGGTGAACCAGAAACTGCTTTGGAACTAGTCGAGCTCCCGTCGGAAAAACCAAAAAATAATGAAACAATAGTTTCTGTAGATGCTGTGGGAATGCATATCGCAGATGGTTTATTTGTCAGAGGTAGGGAGATGATCACTCGAACAATGCCATGCGTGCCTGGTTTTGAAGGAGTGGGCACAGTCTCCAAAATAGGCAAGAGTGTAAAAAATTTAAAAGAAGGTGACAAAGTTCTATTGCCGATGGGCACAGGCTCAATGAGGCAAG
>JABHDX010000033.1 GCA_018672815.1 Gammaproteobacteria bacterium
AAAGAGATCATATTACAAGTATAAATAGCCATAGTAATAAGATTAAAATAGAGGATCTAAACAGTTAATTGTTGGTAAAGAACAACATAATTTATGTATTAACTTTATATCCCATTGATTTAAAAGATAAAAATATTATTTATTTTAGATATTCATTGACACTATTATCGTTTTTTTTACAATGAATTACACAGTAATAGCTAACCAAATAAATGAGGTTCAAATAAAGTGAATATAGGCCAACCAATAAAAGAACTGGGTGATATTAACTATGAACCCTTAAGGGATAAAATTCTTTCATTGAGCGATAAGGAATGGGATGACAATGCAATACGCCAAGAAACATTCGATGTACATAAAAATACAAGCTCCTTGATTATGATTTTTTGTGATGGATGGCCAGAGCTCACTATAACAAAAGAAAGTGGTTGGAATCATTTAGCGGAGATAGCAATGCCAATGATGGAAGGCATTATTGAAAATCATTATAAGCCGGGAGGTACAATCATTAGAGCTATGGCTGCTAAATTATTTGCAGGACAAAGAATTACTCCTCACGTGGATAAGCACCCTTCTTTTCATATTGCTCATCGAATTCATATACCGATCACAACCAATGCTCATGTTCGATTTACTTTAGCAGGGCGACCTTTTCAACTTCAGCTTGGCAAGGCCTATGAAGTTAATAATCAGTCCACACACAGTGTCATGAATAGAGGCAAAGAAGATCGAATTACTTTTATTTTTGATTATATGCCAGAGGACATAAAATCTATGGCAAAGAATCTTAAAAACTAAGCTGATTATTTTCTCAAAGACTGAGGTTTGGCATCATCATTTAGGCCATTCAAAAGAGGTGATAATGTTTCAATCAATTCACCTATATGACTTTCATAATTTTTCCAAGCATACATAGCACCTTTATAGATGGGTTGTCGAACTTGTTCTGAGCTAGCAGTATTGATGGATCTTTTCGTTTCATAAAATTTTAGACATTGCTCTTCCCACTCTAAGCCACAAAAATCTAGAAGTTTCTTGGTCTCTATTTCTTGTTTTTCAAGCACAGATTCATAATGAAAGTCCATGATCTCTCCTGGAAAAAGATTATGCCAATGCCGCATCATTCGGTCATACTCTAAATAGTATTCACCAATTTCAAAAAGATCGTAACTCCAGGATTGTCCTTTATAAAAAAGTTGTTTATAGGAACTGATGCAACTGTCTAATGGGTGTCTACATGCATTAATAATTTTTGCATTAGGAAGAATGAGTTTAAGGAAGCCAATATTGGCAAAATTATTAGGCATTTTATCAATAAAATAAGGACTTCCTGTACGATGTCGCTTAGTGGTTGTTAGGTAGCTTTCACCATACTCAATGAACTCATCATTATTCATTTCCAGTGCTGCATTTGGAAATTTAATACCCCTAGGCTTTGATTTTGTTAGCTTTCTAGTGAGCAACGAGAGATCAGGCAATTCTTTTGTTCCTTCAACTTGGGTATGACTCGCTAAAATTTGTTCGATTAAAGTTGATCCTGATCGAGGTAGTCCAACTATAAAAATAGGTGCCTGACTTTGATGACCCAAATTTCTTTTTTCATTAATAAATTCTTTATTAAATACTTCAATCAAAGCATCGTGTGTGGTTTGTGTTTGAACCGAATCATAGACTTCATCTTTTCGTCGCATAAAGGCACCAGCATCAAAATGATGCCATGCTTCATCAAATAAATTTTCTTTTTCTTTGGCATTAGCAAGAGCAATATGTAGAAAAGCTTTATTGCCGTCAGGAATTTCTGGATTCTCTATATGATCTTCCATTTGAGTGATTTCTTTTTGGTCAAATTGGTATGTCTTTAGATTAGCTAAGCTCCAGTAGGCTTCGGCAAAAAAGGGTTGAACTTCTATGACTTTTTTGTAGGCTGAAACTGATTCTTCATAATCCCCAATGGTTTTTAATGTGTTGCCTAACCCCATGTTACTTCCAATGTGATTTGGTTCTATTTTCAAAGCTTCACGGTATGCTTTTATAGCCCCTTCATGATTTCCTGATTGACCTAATATGGTTCCACGAAGCATGAAGCCGAAAGGTAAATTAGGTTGCAATTGAATCACTCGTTGAGCTGCATCAAGAGCTTTTCCAAATTCATCGGTGTCTGATAATGCTTCGGCTAGCTCCGCCCATGCTCCAGCAAATTTTGGTTTTAATTCAACTGCTCTCTGCAATAAAATTATTGCATCTTCTTTTTGCTCCATTTTTGAAGCTATTGAGGCAAGCAATTTAAGACCATTGACATCATCTGGCTTCTCTTGTAGTGCTTCTCTACAAATTTTTTCAGCTTCCTCTGTATTGCCTTTATAGAATAACTGCGTAGCAGTAGCTAATTTTTCTTGAATAGGATCTAATTCAAGAACAGTTTGATAAATTTCTTGTGCTTCTTCATTTCTTCCTAATCCTTTGAATATTTGACCCAGTGTAATTAGGGCGCTTGTATTTTTTGGATTGAGATCTATTGCTTTCTCAAAACAAGCCAATGCTTTTTCAGGTTTGTTCTGTGCCAGCAATGCATTGCCTAATTCTTCATGTGCTGGAGCAAAATCTGGAAACATTCTCAGTGTATGCTTTAATCGTTTAACAGCTGAGCCCGACTTTCCTTGTCTAATTAGAGCCACACATAAGAGTACTTGCGTATTAGGCTCACCATTGGATACTTGGCTGAGTGCTTTTCTGCATAGATCTTCAGCCATCTTTGGATCACCTGCATTCAAAAATGCTTTGGCTCGATCAAAAGACGCTTTTAAGGCTGACAGTTCATCATTAACCATATTATCTCTCTTTATATTTTTGTCTTATTCTGCTTTGACATTATTAATGCTGCAATACTTACACCAATACTCACAGCAAGTATCAGGATTGTTGCCAATGCATTTATATCTGGCGAAATGCCTAAACGTACTTTTGAGAAGATGAGCATGGGCAGTGTTGTTGCGCCAGGACCAGAAACGAAACTTGCTATGACCAGATCATCTAATGAAAGAGTAAAAGATAAAAGCCATCCTGAGATCATTGCTGGAAAAATAATTGGAAGAGTAATGTCCCATAAAACTCTCAACGGCTTTGCTCCCAGATCCATTGCGGCTTCTTCCAAGGAGTCATTAATTTCTGTTAATCTTGATTGAATGATTACAGCGACATAAGCCATCGAGAATGTAATGTGTGCAATGGTAATGGTATTCATGCCTCTGGATGATGGCCAACCAATGAGGTTTTGAAGTGATACAAAAAGCAACAACAAAGAGAGTCCTGTGATTACTTCGGGCATCACCAAGGGCGATGCAATCATTCCCGAGAACAACATTCTTCCACGAAATTTCTTTAGTCTAGCCATTACAAAACCAGCCATTGTTCCCATTAGAGTTGCAAATGTTGCAGTGATTGTAGCAATCTTAAAACTGAGTAATGCAGCATTGAGAATATTTTCATTATTGAATAATTCAACATACCATTTCAGTGACCACCCACCCCAAACTGTCACCAATCGAGAATCATTAAAAGAATAAATAATAACCAAAAGAATAGGGATATAAAGAAATGCAAAACCAAAGCACAATGCAGAGAAAATGAAGCGTGACCTTTGATTTAGCATTATACCACCACTTCTGAATTGTCTTGTGCTTGTCTTTTCTGAAAATACACAATGGGTAAGACCAGTAATAAAAGTAAAACAATGGCTACTGCCGATGCCACAGGCCAGTCTCTATTGAGAAAGAATTCATCAAAAAGAACTCTGCCAATCATCAATGTATCAGCTCCTCCTAGGAGTGCTGGAATAACATATTCGCCAATGGCAGGTATAAAAACCAATAAGCAACCCGCTATAATTCCAGGGATGGATAATGGCAGGGTCACATCCAAGAATCCTTGCCACCTTTTTGCACCCAAATCTGAAGCTGCCTCGAGTAATCTCACATCAAGTTTTACAAGGTTTGCATAGAGTGGAAGGATCATATAAGGCAAGTATGAGTAAACCATGCCAATGTATACCGCAGTATCTGTATAAAGAAGCTGAAGCGGTTGATCAATCAAGCCAAGCCAAAGAAGAAATCCATTGATAAGACCATTTGTTTTAAGGATTCCCATCCAAGAATACACTCTTAAAAGAAAGGAAATCCAGAAAGGAATCACAACCAATAGAAGTAAGATATTCCGAATGGGTTGAGGTGATCTTGCTATGCCATATGCAATCGGATAACCAATCAGTAGGGTAAAAACAGTTGCAATAAAGGCCAATTTAACGGAATTAAGATAGGTGACAAAATACAGAGAGTCTTGAAATAAATAGAAGAAGTTATCGAACGTTGTATAGATTGAAATACCACCGTTTTTGCCCTCATTAAAGAATGGAGTGAATGGAGGTTGAGCAATGATTGGATCCGCCAAACTGATCTTGAAAACAATGACAAATGGTGCAAGAAAGAAGAGCAACAACCAAATATATGGAATGGCAACGATAAAATGCCTCCATAGGTTTTCTCTGAAAGAATTATTATTATTTATTAGTATTCCAGACACTACTCACCCAGTAACATTAGATTTTTATTTTCCCAAGAAAGGTAAACCTCATCTTCCCATTTGATAGATTGTACTGCACGATCCCTATTTTGTTTGCTGACCTGTATGATTTCACCACTCTCGGTTCTGACTCTATAGATTGAGAGATTTCCAAAGTAGCCAAAGTCCTCAACCACACCTTTCACATAATTTTTGACTTCCTCACTTGGAAATTCTTTTTGAATCATGATTTTTTCCGGTCTAAGGGCAACCGAAATCTGTCCAGAACCATTAAAATCATAGGCATTAGACAATGACAATTGACCACCCAAAGCTTTACACTTAAGCAGAATTCTGTTTTGGTCATTCTCAATCATATCCGCATCTAGAAGGTTGATATTTCCTAAGAAATCAGCGACAAATTTAGATTCTGGGTTTTCATAAATTAGATTGGGTGAACCAATTTGAATGAATTGCCCTTGTTCCATGATTGCGATCCTATCGGAAAGCGTCATCGCTTCTTCTTGGTCATGAGTTACAATCACAAATGTAATTCCCAATTGATCGTGTATGTCCATTAACTCAAACTGTGTGCTTTGACGAAGTTTTTTATCCAATGCTGCCATTGGTTCATCAAGAAGCAGGACTTTTGGCTCTTTGATCAAAGACCTTGCTAGAGCAACCCGTTGTGATTGACCACCTGATAGCTGA
>JABHDX010000034.1 GCA_018672815.1 Gammaproteobacteria bacterium
AATCTGAATTTAATATTAATTTATATTGGCCGACTCTCCCAAAAAGAAACGAGATTCTTAGTGCAATGGGTACCGCTAGAATAAAAATAAAAAATGGGGAGATTGATACAAAAAAAAGAATACCTGGAAAAGCCTTAGGTTTATTGAGTATTTCAGAGTTGCCCAAAAGATTACTTCTCGATTTCAGTGATCTTTTCAGCAATGATTTTTCATTTGATAGGCTAAATGGTGACTTCAGTTTTAGGGATGGACTTGCCTATACTTGTAATTTAACCATCAAGTCAGCTCCTGCAGATGTGGTGATTATAGGTGCAACTGATACTAAGAAAAGGGAATATAATCAAATGGCAATTGTTCAACCAGCTGTCTCTGACATGTTACCAATGGGCGGAGCTATGCTTGGAGGACCAGCAGCTGCAGCCAGTGTTTTTCTTTTCACAAAATTATTTAGAAGACCTTTGAAAGATGTGGGTTTGGCTTACTACTCGATTAATGGAGATTGGAATCAGCCAATCATCACTGATATATCAAAAGACGTAAACCTTTCAATGATAGAAGATTGCAACAACTTCATTCCTGATGTAATTATATCGGAAGAGTTGCATAATAATTCTTAAGTAATAAATTAAGACAGTGATAATGAAGATTGGATCCATTCAAATGAATTCCTCAGATTCCGTACAAGAAAACCTCTCGTTAACGGAATCGCTGTTGATTCAGGCCACTCATCGAAAGGTAGAAATAGTTCTTTTGCCTGAAAATTTTGCTTTTATGGGTTACCCCAAGCAATTAGTTAATGAAATTATGGAAGATTATGGAGATGGTCCCATACAGACTTTTCTTAAAGAGCAGTCGAAACAACTAGGGATTTCGATTATTGCTGGATCGATTCCAATTAAGAATGCAGATGAGAGTAGAAGCTTTGCAAGATCAATTGCTTATGATAATCAAGGCAAAGAGATAGCCTATTATGACAAAATTCATCTTTTTGATGTTGAAGTAAATGGCAAAGCTTACAATGAATCCGCTTCAATAGAGCCTGGGAAAGATGTCATTAATTTTACCCTTGACAGTGAATTGAATGTAAAAGTAGGCCTGTCGATTTGTTATGATGTTCGTTTCCCAGAACTTTATCGTCAACTTGGAGAGATAGATATCATCACCGTACCGGCAGCATTTACTTATGAAACGGGTCAAGCGCATTGGCATACACTTTTAGCCAGTAGAGCTATTGAGAATCTTTGTTATGTCGTGGGTTCAGCTCAATGGGGTGAACATTATGGAAATAGAAAAACGTATGGGCATTCTATGATAGTTGATCCTTGGGGAGAGGTTAAAGATGAACTGTCTCATGGAAATGGATTGGTAGTGTCAGAGATAGATTTAGATTATTTAGCAGAGATTAGAACAAAGTTTCCTGCACTGTCTCATCGGAGACTTGATCATGACTGATCACTTGAGTGAAGCAAGATCGATTCTGCTTGATCCATACAATATAAATGACAATGATATTAGTCACTTGTTGGCCGATCTTTTCTCTTATGGTGCAGACATGGGAGACATCTATTTTCAAGCCATTAATCATGAATCTTGGTCTATAGAAGATGGTGAAGTTAAAAAATCATCCTTCTCAAACAAACAAGGAGTTGGTTTTAGAGCGATAACAGGTGAGAAGTCAGGCCTTGCTTACTCTGAATCGTTTTCAAAATCATCTCTTCAAGATGCAGCGAAGGCTGCAGGGACTATAGCCAATAGCAATAAAACTTTAACTCATAATATTAATTCTCAAATTCAACAACATGACTTGTATCCTCCGATTAATCCAATAGATTCAATAACTGATCAAGAGAAGATTGAATATCTAAAATTAGTTGATCAAAAGGCCAGAGCTAAAGATCATCGAGTCAAAGAAGTTATAGCCACTCTCGCTGGGAATAATCAAGCCATACTCATAGTCGATCAAGATGGAAGATTGGCTTCAGATATTCGGCCCATGGTTAGAATGAGTGTGAATGTTATTGTTGAGGAAGATAACAGAAGAGAACAAGGCTCTAGTGGAGGAGGAGGTCGTATTGGTTATAATTTCTTTGATCAATCGACGATTGAGGAATATGCTGATCAGGCTGTCGATCAGGCTCTATTAAATCTTGAAGCTATTGAAGCACCTGCAGGAGAAATGACAGTAGTGCTTGGTTCAGGATGGCCTGGAGTTTTAATCCATGAAGCTATTGGTCATGGTTTAGAAGGAGACTTTAATAGAAAAAAAACTTCAGCTTTCTCAGGACTTATGGGAGAACAGGTTGCTTCTAAGATTTGTACAGTAATTGACGATGGAACCATGAAAGGAGAGAGAGGGTCACTCAATATTGATGATGAGGGAGAGCCTACTCAACGCACTGTCTTAATTGAAGATGGTAAATTAACCAACTACATGCAAGACAGACTGAATGCGAAATTAATGAATGTAAAATCAACAGGCAATGGAAGAAGAGAGTCTTATGCATCTCAAACCATACCCAGAATGACGAATACCTTCATGATGTCAGGCACTCATGAACATGAAGAAATTATCCAATCAGTTGGTTCTGGAATTTATGCAAAAAACTTTGGTGGAGGCCAGGTTGATATTACATCAGGAAAGTTTGTCTTTTCCGCGAGCGAAGCATATCTGATTAAAAATGGGAAATTAGGCGCTCCAGTCAAAGGAGCTATGCTTATTGGTGATGGCCCTTCAGCTTTAAATCAAGTCACCATGATTGGGAATAATTTAGCTCTGGATCCTGGGATTGGAAATTGTGGTAAAGATGGTCAAACTGTTCCTGTTAATGTAGGTCAGCCGACTATGAGAATTGAAAAACTAACAGTCGGTGGAACAACTTAGTTAACATCATTTGAGAGGCTAACCCAATTGAGCTTCAATAACTTTTTGAGCTTGAGCAGCTCTGTATTCAATAAGCTTATTTTTTATGCTTGAATCAGTAATAGCCATGATTGCTGCTGCATACAATGCACCATTAATAGCACCAGGTTTGCCTATAGCCACAGTGCCTACTGGTATACCTGGAGGCATTTGTACGATAGACATTAATGCATCCATCCCATCTAGTGATCCCGCTATTAGGGGCACACCTACAACTGGGATAATTGTTTTTGCTGCGATAACGCCAGGTAGGGCTGCCGAGAGCCCAGCTCCAGCTATAATGACTTGTACACCATTTTCTTCACATTGAGCTATGTATTCATCGAGTAGATCCGGTGTCCTATGTGCTGAGATCACTCTAGATTCATGGTTAATGTCTAAGTTTTTAAGAGTTTTAGAGGTATTGCTCATTACCTCCCAATCAGATTCTGAGCCCATGATGATTGCTATTTTTATGCTCATAGTATGTTTTTTATAATTTCTTATTTGTTCTGTTTAAGTAGGTTAGAATATACAACTGAATTTTAAACTATTTTTGTATAAAAATTAAATTATATGAGCGAAGAATCGATTGAACATAAAATTAAATTTGCATTAGACTATGCAAAAAGAATAGGCGCAGACCAGTCCAGTCTAAATTTTGGATCTGCTTCAGGTTTTTCGGTAACTGCACAAAATGGATCAATCGATACAGTTGAGAACTACCAAGATCAAAGATTTTCAATAAGCATTTATCTGAATAGTTCGATTGGATCTGCTAGTTCAAATGATTTATCTAATACAACGATTAAGAAAACAATTGAAAAGGCACATAGCTTGGCTAGCTTGACTGCTGCAGATAAATGTAATGGATTAGCTGATAGAGAATTAATGGCACAAGAACCATTAGATTTAGATCTATATCATCCATGGGACATAGACATCCACAAGGCACAAGAGTTAGCCATAGAGTGTGAGCAAGCAGCTCTTAGTTTTAGTTCCAAAGTTATCAACTCTGAGGGTGCGAATGTGGGGAGCTATAAGAATGAGTCCTATTATGCTAACTCGCATGGATTCATTGGAGCGTCAAAATCAACAGGTCACAGTATTAGTTGTACAGCAATTGCGGAGGAGAATGGTTTAATGGAAATGGATTATGACTATACCAGTGAGAGACATCCTGAGGATTTGATAGATCATATTGAAATAGGTAAAAATGCTGCATCTAAGGCATCAGCTAATTTAGGTTCAAAAAAATTAAAAACACAAGAAGCACAAATATTATATTCACCGAGAGTTGCAAAAAGTATTATTAGCCATCTCATGAATGCTATTAGCGGCGGTAGCTTATATAGAAAATCCTCTTTCTTAGTTGACTGTTTGGATAAAAAGATTTGTTCAGAAATCATGAATATTAGGGAGGAACCTCATTTAAAAAGAGGCTCATCCAGTACTTATTTTGACGGAGAAGGAGTTAAAACAAAATCTCGCTCCATTGTTGACCAGGGAAAACTCTTAGGTTATTTGCTATCGAGTTATTCAGCTAGAAGACTGGGAATGGAAACAACAGGTAATGCTGGTGGACACCATAATCTTTTGATCGAGCCTAGTGGACCTGATGATTTTAATGATTTAGTTAAAGGTATGAAGAAAGGATTAATAGTGACTGGTTTGATTGGTTATGGCGTCAATATTGTTAATGGAGATTACTCTAGAGGTGCCAATGGATTTTGGGTTGAAAATGGAAAAATACTATACCCAGTGAGTGAGATAACTATTGCTGGAAATTTGAAAAATATGTTCAACAATATTGAAGCCATTGGAAGTGATATGGATAACAATGGAGCAATAAAAATGGGCAGTTTATTAATCAATAATTTAATGATAGCAGGGCAGTGAAAAATGAGAAATATACTAATTGTTAGTTTAATGCTTTTTATACAACCAGTATTCGGGCATGGAGGTGTGGAACGAAGCTCACTGCTGAAAGAGGCTGATATTCGATTATTTGTTGCTGATAATATGAATTCAGATCTTGTAACAATTGATTTTCCTTCTGGTCAGGTTATCAATCGAGTCTCAACTCCACCATCGATTATGACACTTCAAGTTGGCGGTAATAATAACCATATCTATGCAATGCGAGGCAGGAATACTGATGAAGGTATTATGAGTATTATTTCAACGGGCTATGACAAGGATGAAAAAAGATTTAGACCACCTTATGTTATTCGTACATTAAAATTAGATACTCCTGGAGGAGGAAGGAATAATGGTAGTGGACATATTATGGCAACCGTGGATGGCTATGATGCAGTTTTGACGGAGGGCGATGGAAAAATAATTGTTTTAATGAATGATGAAATTGATGGTTTTTCTAAACTGAGAACTAAAACATATGATCTCGCCGCACCCGATCATTATCATTATCTTGAAGGTCAGAAGTACTTATATATTGGTCATTTATTCAAAGGCTTTGTACAAATACTAAATAAAAACACAGGTGAAGAACTCAATAAGATTGGGAATTGTCCAATGTTACATGGAATGGGAAGAGATGGAGAATCCGGAAGGCTTTTTTTCTCTTGTCGAACTGAAGTTTTAGTTATTGGAACTAAAGGAAAAGAAAGAGCTAAGGAAGTCAGTAGAATTATTTATCCAGATAAAGGCCGGTCATGCGCTGCTTTTTTGAAAGGTAAGCAAAGAGTGCGATGGTGTTATACAGAAGGCATTATTCCTCAACTTTATCGATTGGATGTTTCTGCAAATAACTATGAGTTTGAAACACTAGCAGTCAAGCCCTCTATTAGACAAAGTACTACTGAAGACGGTGAATACCTTCTGATACTAACTAAGCAAGGCAAACTAATTCTTCATGATGGTTTTAGTGGGGATTTCATTAAAGAGATCAAAGTTTCTGAGCCTTTTGATGGCGAATGGAATGAAGATGTTAGTAAAGCTATTCTGCCTGATATTGTATCTCATAATGGGATTGCATATATATCATTGACCCATGAAGGTAGAGTAGTGGAAGTTGATTTAGAAAAAGGGATAGTGAAAAGATATATGGATATTGGTGGCTTCCCTACTAGAATGGTGCTTTTAGCAAAAGAAAATTTAAATTAATTTAACCTTTTGTATATGTTTAAGGTATATATAAATAAGAATAATTTAAATATTAAATAATTTAGGAATAAAAAATGAAAATTAATGCATTGTTTAAAGTACTACTTGTTGGTCTGCTCTCGATTCAACTTCAATTTGAGGTTCATGCGCATAGCGATCATGCAAAAAATATTACAGTTAAGGCGATGTCTACAATGTTGCTTGAAATGAATCATTTTCCCTCAGATATAAATAGAAAAGAGCTTGAAAGAATGATTGCAGACAATGGCACGACTGAGAATGAAAAAATTATAGCTAATGCCATTCTTAAAATTAAACATTCAAGCGATATCAATGATGAAGGGTCTTTGAAAGCATTGATAGATAATTCTGATTCATCAAAGGCAATTAAAAGTCTTGCAACGAGTATTCTTTCTTTTAATCATACTGTAAACCCATCAGATAAAAGAAAGTTAGAGATGATTATTTTTAAAGGCTAGTTTCAGCAATTATTGCTTGGTAAGCATTTCTATATTTATCAGTGGTATTCTCAATAACGTCTTGAGGTAAATCAGGACCAGGAGCAGATTTATTCCAATCCAGCGTTTCTAAATAATCTCTTAAATATTGTTTATCAAAACTAGGAGGGCTAATTCCAATCTTATAATCTTCTATTGACCAGAATCGAGACGAGTCTGGAGTTAATACTTCATCGATTAAGTATAATTCGCCATCACTATCCAATCCAAATTCAAATTTAGTGTCAGCAATAATAATGCCTCTTTCATTAGCATGACTGACTCCAAAGTTATAAATATTAATAGCAATTTCTCTAACTTGACTAGCTAACTCTTCACCCAGTAGATTTATAGTTTCTTCATAGGAGATATTCTCATCATGTTCTCCAACTTCAGCTTTTGTAGCAGGAGTATAGATAGGCTTTGGAAGTTTGGATGCCATTTGAAGATTTTTTTCTAGCTCAATGCCACAAACAGTACCTGTTTTTTGATAGTCTTTCCAACCGGAACCAATTAAGTAGCCTCTCACTACAGCTTCAATAGGTAGTGGATTTAATCTTTTTACAATCATGCTTCTATTCTTGAAGTAAGCCAACTGATCATTATCAGATATAATATCTTCAATGTTAAGATCATTGGTTAGATGGTTTGGAACAATGTCTTTAGTCTGATCAAACCAGAATTTTGATAATTGTGTTAAAACCTCTCCTTTACCAGGTATAGGATTAGGTAATACCACATCAAATGCAGACATTCTATCAGTAGTAACAATCAGTAAGTAATGTTCGTTGATTGCATATATATCTCTCACTTTACCTTGAGCAATAAGTTCAAGATTTTGTAATTTTTCATTATTCATTTTTCTATTTCTTAATTGATTTAATTTTTTTTGTAAACTCTAGAATATTTCTATTTAAAAGTAAAACTAGTGCATAATAATATTTTAATAGAGGTTGTAAAATAATGACAGAATTTAAAATAGCTCCATCCATTCTTTCTGCAAATTTTGCATGTCTAGGTAAGGAAGTTGAAGATGTTATTGAAGCAGGTGCCGACTTCATACACTTTGATGTAATGGATAATCATTATGTGCCCAATTTGACCTTTGGCCCCGTTATTTGTCAGTCATTGAGAGATTATGGAATTAAGGCGCCTATTGATGTGCACTTAATGGTTGAGCCTGTTGATAATTTAGTGGAGAGCTTTGCTGGAGCAGGAGCCACATTTATTAGCTTTCATCCCGAGGCATCAAATGATGTATCAAAAACAATTAATCGGATACAAAAGACTGGATGCAAACCAGGGCTTGCTATCAATCCATCTACTTCACTGGATTATCTAAGAGATTCTATTGAGGAGATTGATATTATTATCATGATGTCTGTAAATCCAGGTTTTGCGGGGCAAAGTTTTATTCCTGATGTACTTGATAAATTAACAGAAGCACGATCAATGATTGCAGAATCTGGAAGAGAAATATTCTTAGAGATTGATGGAGGAGTCAAGGCTAATAATATTGCGAGTATTGCTAAATATGGAGCCGATGCATTTGTTTCAGGGTCTGGTATTTTTGGAACCAGTAATTACAAGAAAACAATCAGTCAGATGCGAGAAGAATTAGCACAATTATAAGATAGATTATTTAGCAACATTTCATTGATAATTTCCCCTTAGATGAGTAGACTACCCATCTTTCAAATAGAATAAAATACTAATAAATGAAAACATTTTCTGCTAAAAATGAAGAAGTTGTTAGAGATTGGTACCTAGTTGATGCCAATAACAAAACTTTGGGTAGACTTTCTACGGAAATTGCCTCTCGATTAAGAGGTAAACATAAACCTATTTTTACTCCACATGTTGATACAGGTGACTACATTGTTGTGATTAATGCATCTAAAATTAGAGTTACTGGAAATAAGATGAAAGATAAGATGTATTATAAGCATACTGGTTATATAGGAAATCTAAAATCAATGAATCTATCAACCATGTTAGAAAAAAATCCAGAGAGAGTTTTAATGAAATCAGTTCGTGGTATGCTGCCAAAAAATAAACTTGGTAATGCGATGATTAAAAAATTAAGAATATTTTCAGGATCGGAGCATACTCATGATGCTCAGCAACCCGAACTACTAGAAATTTAAATACTTATGGCATCAGAAATACATTACGGAACCGGAAGAAGAAAAACTTCAACAGCTCGAGTCTTTATTCAAAAAGGAAAGGGCAATATAGTCGTTAATAAAAAACCTCTCGATGAATTCTTCGATAGAGAAACCGCTAGAATGATTGTTCGTCAGCCACTGGAGCATACTGATTTATTAGATAAAATCGATGTCACTGCAACCGTTAAAGGCGGAGGTGGAAGTGGTCAAGCTGGAGCTATCAGACATGGGCTTAGTAGAGCACTTTTAAGTTATGATGATAATTTAAGACTCTCTTTGAGAGAGCGTGGGTTTTTAACCAGAGATGCTAGAAAAGTTGAGAGAAAAAAAGTTGGCTTAAAGAAAGCAAGAAAAGCCACACAGTTTTCAAAGCGTTAGATTCAGTTTATTTCCATCATTCTTTCTTGTAGGCGCTTTTCTGGTATTGGAGAGTAACCACCCATAACATTATCAATCATATTTTTAGGCTTAGAAGTAGCCGGGATAATATTTGTTACTGCTGGATTAGCTAGGATAAATTTTAAAAAATACTGAGCCCAGCTATTAATATTAAAGTCTCTAGACCAATCTGGAAGTGCTTTATTTTTTACTTCTTTGAATAATTTTCCTCTCATGAATGGACGATTGATAATTGTTGCTATATTCATATCTTGGCATAAGGGCAATAGTCTATTTTCTGCTTCTCTTTCCCCTAATGAGTAATTGAATTGTGCAAAATCAATAGATTCTTTTTTTATAATATTTTCCATTGCATCAAAGGCACTTGCTTTATAGTGAGTGATTCCAATATATTTAATTTTACCTTCATCTTTAAGTTCCCTAAGAGTTTTAATATGTGTTTTCCAATCCTTCAGATTATGTATCTGGATAAGATCAATTTTGGCAGTATTGATTTTTTTAAACGAAGAAGATATTTGTTTTTTTCCTTCAGCATCTCCATTTGTCCATACCTTAGTAGCAAAAAAGAATTCATTATTGATATTTAGCTCTTTGGTAATAATTCCTGTAATTTCTTCTGCCATTCCATACATAGGAGAAGTATCAATCATGCTGCCACCATTCATTATCAGTATTTCTAATATTTTTTTTCTAATCCCTAGTAATGCCTCTTTTGGCTCCACATCAAATACTCTTGAGGTACCTAATCCTATAACTGGAAGAAGTTCTTGAGAGGATGGAATCATTCTTTTAACCATCAATTCTCTCGACAGCAGAGAAGTAAAATTTATAGAAGTTGCAATAGAAGAAAGTCCTAAAAATCTCAAGAGATCTCTTTTTGATAAGCTCATTCTTTTTTATATACTTTTATTTCTTCTCCATGACCTATTATCAAAAGGTCTGCTGGTCTTAATGAGAAGATACCATTAGTAACTACACCTGCTATATTATTTATTCTTTTCTCTAACTCTGGTGGATTTAAAATCTTGAGATTATGAACATCAAGAATGATATTCCCATTATCTGTAACAAAGCCATGTCTCAGTTCTGCCTGACCACCAAGTATTGCTATTTCTCTAGCAACAAATGACTTCGCCATAGGTATAACCTCAATGGGTAATGGAAACCTACCCAAGATATCAACTAACTTTGAATTATGTGCAATGCAAATTATTTTTTCAGAGGCATTAGCGATAATTTTCTCTCTAGTCAAAGCTCCGCCACCTCCTTTGATCATATGTAAGTGATTTGTTACCTCATCTGCACCATCAATATATAAATTAGGTTTACCTACTGATGAGAGTTCATCGACTATAAATCCAGCATTTTTCAGTCTTTTAGTTGAGTCTATTGAACTGGAAACGATAGATTTTATTTTATGCTTAACACGATCAAGATGATCAATCAGATAGTTGACTGTAGATCCAGTTCCTACACCAAGAATACAATCTTCTGTCACATAATTTAATGATGCTATGGCAGCATTTTCTTTTTCATGATCATTGTTCATAGTTTATTCTGACACATCCATGTCGATATCTGAATGGTATATTCTAGATTCAGTGAAAATCATATCCAATGGTATATCCCACCGATTGGGTTCTATTTTCTTATACTTTTGAAATTCGTATGCAATTCCAACTAGAATTGGATTTTTTTCATTATTTTTTAATATCTTTTTTTCAAGTGTTCGATCATAGAATCCTCCTCCCATACCAATTCGATTCCCCAATGGATCAAAAGCAATAAGCGGCATAAAAATTAGATCTAGTTCAAATGCTGAAATTTGGAATTTTTGATCTACTATTGGTTCTGGGATGTGGAATCTATTATTTTTTAGTTCAGAAGTATCTTTATATTCACCAAATAATAGTTTCTTTTTTTCTATAATCGGTAAAAAAACTTGCCTATTCTCTTGCCAAAGTATTTCACATAACTGATGCACATCAACTTCATTTTTTACTGGGTAGTAGATGCCAATTTTTGTAAGTTCTTTAGAAAATTCAAAAGATTGAATTTTTTCTACTATTAATTTAGAAGTTGAATGAACATCTTTTTTACTCAAGTTCGATCTTTTATCTTTAATAGTGTTTCTAATTTTATTCATTAGATTTTGAGTTCTTGAAAACCGTCCACAATGACGTAATTTATTGTTGCTCTCAGGCCAAAGCAATTAAGGTGGGTTCTGACGCATTGGAGCAGGCTTCCCATAAGAGGTAATGCTCAAAACCAATGCAGACATTGATCCCTATATATAAAATTAAGGGCCGAGAGTCCTTCAATAAATCTCGTTCATCGCAGGCGGTCATTCTATTATTGTAGCTTTAATTCAGTTTCAGAGTTAAGAGAATTTTTAACTTGTTTATTAATTCCATCCAATCTTTTTTTAATTTCAATCATATCAAGATCTGCATCATGTTCAGTCCTTATATTAGCAGCCATATCTGAACTTCCATTGATTGCATCTCTTGCAATATTAAGAGCCGCCATAACTGCAATTCTATTGATACTAAAAGCTGTTCCTTGTGATTTAATTTTTGTCATCGTTTCATCAACTAAGGTAGCAGCTTTTATAAGGAATGTTTTTTCTTCAGGAGAGCATTTAATGGTAAATTCTTCACCCATAATTTGAATAGTTACTTTTTCACTCATGCGCTATTTTCAATTTCATTTAAGCGATCTAAGATCGTCTCTGCTTTATCCTTAGCAAGACTATTTTTCTGTTTCATTTCTTTGTAGTCTTCAATTAGTTCGGAATTCTCATCTTTAAGTGATTGATTTTCAAGGTACATCTGATCTTTTTCTTTGATGAGGTCTTCGATGCGGTTTTCTAATGAATCTATGGCGGATAAAACTTCATTTTCAGATATACTTTTCATATCTATAACTATAATTTGATCCAATCAATCGGTCAAATAAGCTTGAATATTTAATAAAAAATAACTTTAAACTATAATAAATCATGAATTACAAAGAACTAGAAGCCCTGAGAAAAAGTGCCTCAGATACAATAAGTATTGCTGAATATCATGGCAATATCTGCTCATATTTATGCTGCAGTATTGATTCTTTTGATGACTTGCTACCCTCAGAAAAGAGCGATGATCAAAGTAGTGTATCTATTCAGGTTCTAGAATTTAGAAATGCTTTATTGGACTTAATTGAGGAAACCTCTAATGCACTTAATTCTTCTGAATTACCATTTCTATTACTTCTGCTTAATGATAATGAATCATTAGAAAAAAGAACGACAACACTATCTATGTGGTGCCAAGGTTTTATTGATGGTTTGGGATTAATTGTCTCAGAGAATAGCAGTGATATAGGAGAGTCATCAATGAGTTTATTAACTGAAATAATTGAAGATTTTTCTCAAATCTCTACACTACATATCCAGTCAAAGGAGAATGATGAAGAGGAAGAATTAGCATTTATTGAATTGCTTGAGTATGTTCGAGTGAGCACAGAGTTGATATTTGAAGAAATCAAAATAAAAATATGAAAAATAGAGAGTATAAATCTAGAAGAAATAAGCTTGCAAAGGCAATAGGCAAAGATGGAGTTGCAATTATTGCTACTGCTGATTTAAGCACTAGGACCAATGATACTGATTACCCATTTCGTTCCGATAGTGATTTTTATTATTTAACTGGGTTTTTAGAGCCTAATTCTCTTATGCTTCTAGCTCCTGGACGTCCTGAAGGTGAATTTATTTTATGTGTTAGACCTAAAAATCCACTAATGGAGACTTGGGAAGGACATATGGAAGGTTTGAATGGAGTGATAAAAAATTATGATGTTGACCAATCTTTTGACATAGCAAATATTGACGTTGTTTTAAAAGATCTACTGTATGGAAAAGAAAAAATATTCTATTCAATTGGAAAAAATAATTTTTATGATGAAAAAGTAACAGAAGTATTTAAAGTCCTGAGAGAGAGTCAACGCCAAGGCGGGGTAGTCCCTAATGAAATTGTATCTATAGATACCATCATTCATGAGATGAGACAAATCAAATCAAGGAAAGAAATACAGTTGATGAAACAAGCAGCCCGAATTGGAGTTGAGGCGCATCTTAGAGTAATGAGAGAATGCAAACCCAGTATTTTTGAATATCAGATAGAGGCATCCATTAATCATCAATTTGGTCAATATGGAGCTGTGCCCTCATATAATAGTATTGTGGCATCTGGAGATAATGCTTGCACACTGCATTATGTTGAAAATAAATCGCAAATGAAGGAAGGCGATTTACTATTAACAGATGCTGGTTGCGAGTTTCAAATGTATGCATCAGATATCACTAGAACAATACCCATTTCAGGACAATATACTAAAGAGCAAAAAGCTATTTATTCAATCGTTTTAGAAGCACAAATAAGTGCCATTAACTCAGTAAAGCCAGGTCAGACTTTCGAAAATATGCAAAAGAATTGTATTGAAATTATCACAAGAGGTTTAAAAAAGTTAGGCATACTTAAGGGAAGTGAAGCCAAGCTCATTAAAGAAGAATCTTATAAAGAATTCTATATGCATGGCATCGGACATTGGTTGGGAATCGATGTTCATGATGTTGGTTCTTATGTTAATGAAAAAGGCAGATCTAAGCCATTTGCTCCTGGTATGGTGATTACTGTTGAACCAGGAATTTATATTTCTAAGAAGTCAAAATCAATTGATAAGAAGTGGAAAGGAATTGGAATCAGAATTGAGGATGATGTTCTAATAACGTCATCAGGTTGCGAAGTTCTATCTGGCAAACTTCCTAAAGAAATTGATGCTATTGAAGCCATAATGTCTAGTCACTAATAAGAAAAGGAAATAACTATGTCAATAATAGTCTGCGGTTCAGTCGCTTACGATAACTTAATGGAATTTGAAGGTAATTTTGGAGATTATATTTTGCCTGATCAAATTCATATTCTTAGTGTAGCATTCACAGTTCCAAATCTCAGAAAGGAGTTTGGAGGATGTGCGGGCAATATTGCTTATAATCTGAACCTTTTAGAAATGAATCCTATTATTAATGCCACAGTCGGACAGGATTTTGATACCTATAAACAATGGCTTGATAAAAACAATATTTCTACGGAATCTATTAAGGGGCTTACAGATAAGTATACCCCTCAGTGTTTTATTACTACTGATGCTAATAATAATCAACTGACCTCCTTTCATCCTGGTGCCATGGATGATGCTCATCTTAATCCCATATCTAATCGTGATGATATTGAGCTTGCTATTATTGCACCAGATGGAAAACTAGGAACACTTCAACATGCCAAAGAACTATATGAAAGAGGCATCCCTGTAATATTTGATCCAGGCCAGGGTATCGTTTTATTTAACAAAGAGGAAATAGAGAAACTGGTTTCCTTATCTGATTATGTGGTTCTAAATGAATATGAATCTACTTTGTTGGCTGACATTATGAGTCAGGAAATTGTTGATATAGCTTCAACATTGAAAGCAGCAATAGTCACCAAAGGTGCTAAAGGTTCAGATATTTATGTAGATAAAGAGATGATACATATTGATCCTATCAATGTAGATAATGAAGCTGATCCTACAGGGTGTGGCGATGCTTATCGAGCAGGATTAATTTATGGAATTATTAATAATTTGCCATGGGAAAAAACTGGAAAAATTAGTTCCATGATTGGTGCAATTAAAGTTAGTCATAATGGCACTCAAAATCATACTTTTAAAATTGATGAACTTTTAGCAAAAATTTAAGCCGAAGAGAATTTATACTTTTCTGACCAAGAGTAGATAATTGGTACAATAATTAAGCTTAAAAAGGTTGAGCTAATCATTCCACCAACGACAGCAATGGCAAGTGGTTGGCTCAATTCAGTGCCAGAACCGATTCCAAATGCCGGCATTAACATCGCTAATATTAGTGTGAGCGTAGTCATTAAAATAGGTCTTAATCTTCTTGGGCAAGCTTCTAGCAATGCTTCATCAATGCTGTATCCACTTTCTCTTTCTTGATTGGTTCTATCAATGAGTAAGATGGAATTTTTTGCCACTAATCCTGTTAGTAAGACCAGTCCAGTCATTGAAAACACATTAAGAGACGAGCCTACTAACCATAAACCAAAAGTTCCACCAATGATTGCTAGAGGTTGTGAGACCATAATAATGAGTGGTTGGCTGAATGAATTAAATTGAGAAGCAAGAACCATATACACTAAGAGTAGGCCTGTGAGAAAGGCAAAAAGCATCTGAGTACTGGTTCTTTTAAATTCTTTTGCTCGGGCAAAGAATCCAACTTCATATCCCAGAGGAAGAGTGTCTTCAGCAGCTGTTTCTATGATATCAATAGCTTCACTGATTGGGACTGTTGGATCACTGTAAAAGTAGACACTGTAACCTCTGTTTAAGCGAGTAATCTCTGAAGGCCCTACATCTTCTCTAAAAGTTGCAACTGTATCTAATCTAACTAAATTATTATCTGGTGTTCTCAAATATATTTTATTAAGGTCACCAATTGTCATATCACGCTCTGCTTTGAGTCGAACCTTATAACGCTCTCCATCACCAACAGAATCATTGTATCGAGCTACATCAATGCCACCTGCAAATATATTAGCAGCTTCAGCTACTGTTCTAGTGGATAGCCCTAATTCTGATATTAATTCTCTATTTATATCGAGGTTTACTTGAGGTAGATTCATTTCTAGGCTTGAATCAACGTTACCTAATTGTGGCGAATCTTCCAACTTAATTAAGAATTGTTGTACTGCGGACTCTAGAACATTTAAATCAGGCCCAGAGATTGTAAATTGCATTGCCTCACCCCTAGTACCAGAAGCAAAAGAAAAACCTGAAGGGAATGCTTTGATTCCTGGTATTGATTTTAAGTCATTTCTGATCTTTGGGATCATATCGTACTGCTTTATTTTTCTGATATTCCTTGATTTTAGTTTTACATAAATCACACCAATATTGACTGCTTGGCTTTCTATGCCTGCTCCCATGACTGTAAAGAGTGATTCAATATCATCGTATTTTTTGACTATTGATTCAGCTTTTAAAAGACGATCGTTAATATACTCGAGACCGGTTCCAACAGGTGTTTTAACTGTGATAACAAATTGACCTTCATCTTCTTCAGGAAAAAAACCACCGCCGAGTTGGCCAAATAAGAGGAGGGTAATCATAAGAAAGGGTAGCCCCGATAGTAAAACTTTCTTTTTATGAGCTAGAGACCATCTAATTAACATTTGATATTGATTTTCAATTTTCTTAAAGCCTTCATCGAAGCGGTTAAAAATGTGGTTTGTGTTTTGAGTTGGTTTTAAAAATTTAGAACAAAGCATTGGTGTTAATGTTAATGCTACAAAGGTTGAAACTACAACGCCTGTAGATACAACTATACCAAAAGATTTAAAAAACCGAGCTGCGATACCTTCCATGAAAAAAACAACAGTAAATAAGGCAACCAAAACAAGTGTTGATGCAACAATAGGTAGAAAAACTTCATTAGCTCCTTTTATGCTTGCTCCGTATCGGTCCGGATTGGATTTATTCATATTTAAATTTCGTTGAGAGTTTTCTAAAACAACAATCGCATCATCCACGACAATACCTATTAATAGAAGCAATCCCAGCATCGTCATTGTATTCAGTGTGAGTCCAAAGAGATACATAATGAAAATAGAACCAAACAAAGACACTGGTATTGTTGCACTGACAATGACCATCCCTGTAAAGCTTCTTAAAAAAAGTAAAACTATCAAGGCTGCAAAGACTGCACCCACTATTAAGTTTTGTCCTAAACCATTAATTAATGAGTAAATATACTCACTGTCATCTTTTGCAATATCAATAGTGATACCCT
>JABHDX010000035.1 GCA_018672815.1 Gammaproteobacteria bacterium
CCTGTGGCTACAGCCGGTGGATCAGCTGGAATGGGTAATAACTATGTACCAGTCAATGATGCTCGTGTGATTGCTGCATCAGCAGTGATTGGTGGAGGAGCTGAAACGTCAGTGACATTCTCTGGTGATTTATTGACTGCGGGTGGAGACTATACGTTCTTTTGTTCCTTTCCAGGTCATTATGCGATTATGAAAGGGTTGTTTGTGGTTAGAGACTAGTTTTAGAGATGCCTTTGGCAAGAGCAAGAGGTCCACTTCTTGCTATGGCAATAATCTCACCAAAATCGGTTATATCTGTCAAAAAATTATTATTAACATCACTGTCAGCCATGACCTCAATAATAATAAGCTCATCTTTATCATTAATCTTAGTTGCTGAATAATTAACAATAGTTTCATTTAGTTCTTCAATTTTTCCAGTGTATGGTTTAATTTTTATCAACATCATCTCTCTTTCAATATGATCATGAAGAGTGATATCAAAAACATCAACAACATCGATCAACTTATAAAGCTGTTTAGTAATCTGTTCAATTACTGCATCAGAACCCTCTGTGACTAGTGTTAATCGTGAAACCATTGGGTCTTGGGTAGGGGCAACACTCAAAGATTCAATATTATATCCTCTGGTAGAAAACATAGAGGCGACTCTGGATAAAGCTCCAGATTCATTTTGTAAAAGAATCGCTATAGTATGCCTCATAATAATTTTATTATTTTATTATTGAAAATCGATTGTACATACTTCTATTAATAATTGAAGTAAGACAATCACTATTACTTTTCACTCTTCTTTATAGTATGGTGTTTGGCTCTAAATAAATAGCATAGTATTTTTTTATAAAATAGAATGAAAATATGGTCACAGAAAAAAACATAACTGGATCTGAAATTATAATCAATGTTCTTGCAGAACATGGAGTGGATACGATTTTTGGCTACAGTGGTGGAGCTATACTTCCCACGTATGATGCTGTTTTCCAATACAATGAAAATAATAAAGAAAATGCTATACCACTCATTGTCCCTGCAAATGAACAAGGCGCTGGATTTATGGCTTCAGGTTATGCAAGAACAACGGGTAAGCCTGGGATTGTAATGGTTACTTCTGGGCCGGGTGCTACGAATACTGTAACGCCAGTCAGAGATGCCATGGCTGACTCTATACCAATGGTTGTCATTTGCGGACAAGTAGGTAGAAGCTCTATTGGAACTGACGCTTTTCAAGAAGCACCAATAACCAGTGTTATGGGGTCTGTAGCAAAACACGTTTTCTTAGTAACGAATGAAAAACAATTGGAAGCAACTATGAGGGCTGCATTTGAGATTGCAACTTCAGGAAGACCAGGTCCAGTAGTAGTAGATGTTCCAAAAGATATACAAACTGCAATAATTCAACCTGATGCTAACAAAAAACTCAACATCTCCTCATACAGAAAACGATTGATATCTATAGAACAAAACACCTTAAGTCAGGATGATTGCAAAAGATTCTTTGATCTTTTGGAAAATTCAAAACGCCCCCTATTCTATGTTGGAGGTGGAACTATTGCAGGAGAAGCCTATGAAGAATTAAGATATTTCTCCAGTAACTTTCAAATACCTGTCGTCACAACATTGATGGGAATTGGTGTTTGTGATACCCAATCAAACCTCTCAATGCGTATGCTTGGAATGCATGGAATGGCCTTTGCTAACTACGCTGTAGAAGACTGTGATTTTATGATTGCATTTGGCTCAAGGTTTGATGACAGAGTGGCTGCATTACCAGAAAAATTTGCGCCTAGGGCTAAAGCGGTAGCACATTTTGATATAGATCCATCAGAGATTAACAAAGTAAAAAAAGTTAATTGGTCGCACATTGGACTTCTAAAAGAAGCTTTGTCTGAACTCACTGTTTATGCAAGCAAAAATAAGATTAAACCTGATTTTTCAAATTGGCTTCAAGAAACTCAAGCACTTAAAGAAAAACACGGAATGAAATACAACATGGATTCAGAATTGATCCAACCAGAAATGGTATTAGATGAAATTAATAAACTCACAAAAGGCAATGCGATAGTATCCACAGGTGTTGGACAACATCAAATGTGGGCTGCACAGTATTTTGATTTTTCTAAACCAAGACAATGGTTAACTTCAGGAAGTATGGGCACAATGGGATTTGGGCTACCCGCTTCAATTGGAGCACAATTTGCAGAACCTAATGCACTGGTCATTAATGTAGATGGTGATGGAAGTATAAGAATGAATCTTGGTGAATTGGAAACCATTACAAGCTATGGATTACCTATCAAAGTTTTACTACTTAATAATTCAGGTGATGGAATGGTAAAACAATGGCAGAAACTTTTTTACAATGGAAGATTCTCAGGCAGTGATAAAACATTGCTTAAAAAAGATTTTGTGATGGCAGCTAAAGCGGATGGTTTTGAGTACGCAGAACGCTTAACCGATAAAGATAAATTACTAGAAACAGTAAAGAGCTTTATTGAATTTGAAAAGGCGGCTTTTCTTGAAGTAATAATAGACCCTGATGCAATGGTCTACCCAATGGTTGGACCAGGAATGTCCTATGATCAAATGGTCACAGGTGAATTTATTCAGGGTAGAAATGAAGATCCAGAAATTGATGAAGTGGATCCCAGTGCCATGTTTTAGTTTCCCGTCCGCTCTGCCAGTTGTATTAAAAATCCTACTTAATTTACCTTTCCCCCATGGCATCAATGCCATAGTTTTCTGAGGCAGACTGAGTATAGAGAACTTTTTTTCTAAAAAATCTCAACATTCCCATCTCTCCCATTCTTGAGGCTCCAATTCCTGATTCTTTGAACCAGTTCTTTTCCCCATCAAAAACATAAGTGGTGATGCCACAATCTTGAATACTAACAGCACCAGCATCAATATGTTGTGCGATAGCTTCAGCTTCTTTGTTATCTCCAGCCAAGACAGCGGCTGATAAACCATATTTAGTATCATTGGCTAATCGAATAGCCTCATTTACATCACTATAAGTCATGACTGGAATTACAGGTCCAAAAGTTTCCTCCATCATCACTAGCATTGAATGATCTACATTGCCAATCACCGTTGGTAGAATCCACTTTCCACCGCCATGATTTTCTATTTCGCCACCAGATAAGATTACAGCTCCTTTATCTTTAGCGTCAGTGATATGGGATTCAATAATATCAGCTTGTTTATCAAAAATCAGCGGTCCTATGTGCCCTTCTCTAATATTGGGATAATTAATTTTAACGGCTTTTGCTAATTGAACTAACTCTGTTTTAAAATTATCAGATACTGATTCATGCACATAGACTCTTTCAATGGATTGGCAAGCTTGCCCAGTAGCCTGAACTGAAGCTCTAAGTACAATTTTTGCACTCTCTTTAGGATCAGCATTTTCGGTGATAATAACTGGGTCTTTACCCCCTAATTCTGCATAAATAGGAATAAAATTCTCTGCACCACTTTTGTAGACTAATTTTCCAGTTTTGACACTACCAGTAAAGCAAAGAGCATCTACATTATTAATTAAGGATTGACCAGTTTCTCCATCGCCTTGTATAAATCGACAAACACCATTTAATTCTGGCACTTGTTTTAAGGTTTCCTGAAGTGGTTGGATAAAACGCGGGGTAATCTCACTCGGCTTTACAACTACTGCAGAACCGGCCATTAAAGCAGGGATAAGATCTATTAATGTAATTAAGAATGGAAAATTCCAAGGTCCAATAATTCCAACAACTTCAAAGGGCTTGTATTGATGTTGATAAGTGACCGTTGGAGCTGAAGATTGAATGCCTGGATGATCCTTAAATATTTCTTGCCCAATTGTTAGCCAATCCCCAATCATTGTAGTTAATCTGGCAATTTCAGCAGTAGCAATAAAATATCTTCCTGTGTCTTGAACCAGAGCCTCAAGAAGGGCTTCATTGGAAGAAACGGCTTTAGCCCAGACATTCAAAGTTTCAGCCCTTTGATCAATAGTTTTCTCAGACCATGCTTTTTGGGATGACCTTAAATCAGATACAATCTCTGTTATTTCATTATTATTAGTTACCTCAAAAGAATAATCCATCTCACCTGTCCTTGGATTTCTCGCTTGCATTGTTCTGCCTTGTAGATCTTGAGTGGTCATATTATAGTCCATTTTTTAAGTGTTTTAGAGTGTAAGACTACTTGTAAAAAGCTATCGCATCAATAGTTATTTAATGAGATTTTGATGTTCCACTGGATCTATATTTCCACCGCTTAGAATTACAAGTGTATTTTTCTTATGAGTGATAAAATGACCAGAAAGTATTAATGCCAAACCAACAGCGCCGCTGGGTTCTATAATTAAATTCCATTCATTATAAGCAAATCGCATTGCATCTCTCACTTCATCATCACTCACAGTAAAAATCTCTTTGAGGAGTTCTTGATTGATAGAAAAAGTTAACTCTCCAGGTTTTGAGGCCATTAATGCATCACATAAACTGGGTTGACTGATGTCAATCTTAATTCGTTTACCAGCATTCAAAGATTGCTGTGTATCATTTAATAATTCTGGCTCAACACCAAAAATATTGAGGTCACTTAAAGACTCCGATAAAGCAATGCTGCATCCAGCTATTAACCCCCCGCCACCAATTGGGCATATAAAATTATCAACACTCTCTTCAATTAAAGACAATTGCTGCATTGCTTCTAGACCCACAGTTCCTTGCCCTGAAATAACATCATAGTCATCATAAGGAGAAATGATAAACCCATTCTGTTGATTGGCATAATCTTTTGCAATTACTTCCCTGTTTTCTTTGTAACGATCATAAAATATGATCTGAGCCCCTAAATCTTTAGTTTTTTTAATTTTTATTTCAGGTGCATCATCAGGAATGATAATTGTAGCTTTTAAACCAAGTAGAGATGCTGCAAGTGCAACACCTTGAGCATGATTGCCTGAAGAACAAGCAACCACATTTGTGTAAGTATGAATTTTTAACATTTGATGCATACAATAATAAGCGCCTCTTAATTTAAAAGATCCTGAATATTGCTCATTTTCAGTTTTTAAAAAGATATTCCCATTAACTAACTCATTTAGTTTTTTTGAGGACAAAATAGGAGTTTCTCTAGCAACACCCTTTAGAATATTGCTCGCGTTGAAGATATTTTCGATTGTAATCATTGGATAAAAATTTAATGTTTACTTTATTTAAAACTGATTTAGAATTTAGTGTCAATCAATTAATGGGTGGAAGCAAATGGAAAATTACATAGTCACTATTTATGCCAAGGAAGATCATGCTGATGAAGTTGGTGAGTATTATAAAGGTCTCCAATCAAAATATGAATCTGCACCCGGCTTTATTAGTAGAAAAATTTTTAGAGCAAAAAATGGCGCTATGACTGCAGCAGTAAAAGCCACCTATTCCGAAGAAGAGCTAGCAGCTAGTAGCGAAGAGGATCATGATCATGGACAACATTTCGTTATGATTGAAGAATGGGAATCAATTCAAGATCGAATTAATTTTGGAAGAACTTTAAGCAAAGAGCATCATATGAAAGTTATACCCTATCTACTTCCTAATCATTCTCATGAATTTTATGAAAATGCCTAAGAAATAATATTATCTATCTTCTTGGCACAGATAAAATCGTTTTCAGATAAACCATCAATTGAATGTGTTGAATAAGTCACTTTACAAGACCCATAGTGTATTTCCATTTCTGGATGATGATCTTCTGTATCAGCAACCCAAGCTACTGCATTAACAAATGAAATGGTCTTGGTATAGTTTGAAAATTTAAACTCTCTAACAATCTCTTTGGCATCATCGGATATTATCCATTTTGGATCTATGGCTTCTCCAATTTGTTTTGCAGCAGTCATATCCAAAGGCTGAACGCCTCCCTCACAAGGAGTACAATGCTTCTTTGCTAGATCATCAGTTGACATTTCAGTCTCTTCACTTAAAAAATATTAGAATATTATCTATTCCTATGATTAAAATTGCTAGTGCGAGCCCCCAAATAAAGCATGCACAAATAGAACTAATGATAAAAGTTATAGAAGGCATCTTTGCTAAACCGGCAATAAAAGGTATGAAAGGTCTAATGGCTGGTGTGAGCCTGCCAATGATAATTCCTCCCCACCCGTAACGATCAAAAAATGCCTCACCTTGTTTTATTTGATCCTTTCTATTTTGTAAGAATTTCTTTTGTTTTAATTTAGGACCAAAAAAAGACCCCAAATAAAAACTTAAAAAATCCCCTAGAAAAGAACCCATTCCTGCAGCTAAACAAATTGTAAGTAATTCAACGTCAGCCTCGTTAAGCGTTATTGCCAAAAGTAACAATATTACGCTTGGCCAGAAAGTTCCTAAAATTATAAAAGACTCAGAAAAGGCTACTACAAACATGACAAAAGCAGAAAATTCTGGATTAGCCAACACCCAAAACTCTAATTGTTCATATGATATATTCACGAGATATTAGAAACTCTTTTTTTAAATTGATTAATATGATTCTACAACAACAGCGCCATAATTCTCACTTGCAAGAACTCTTAACATATTTTGGAATTCAACTGGATTGAAAGTTGCATTATTAGGAAAAGCCATGCCATGTATCCTTATAAAAGGAACTCCCTTATCATCCATTTTATTAAATTTTGATGCCACCCTTCTTATTGCCTCTACAGGATCATCATATAAGTTATTAGCTAAATCATCGCCCATTATCCAAATGGCTATTCTTTTTTTATTGTCTGTATATCTAGTAATTGCTTCATTAACTCCCCTGGTTGGATCGGAATCACAAGTTGCATTCCAATTATTCAACCTTCTTAAGATCTCATTTCTGTTTCCTGGTGTGTCTGGTATCCAGCCTGTCTTAAAAGAAGGGTATAGATAGCTGGCATTACAATTGAGTACCTGTATCCCTTTCAGTTTTTCTTTTGGATAAGCAGCTAAAATATCAGCCATACTATTTTTTAATTTACTCCAAACATTATTTTGCATGCTTCCAGAATTATCAATAACAAAAATAACATATTCGCTATCGACTGGAATACCCACAGCTTTACCTTCACTAAAAGACTGTTTTCTCTCAAGTTTTTTCATAACTTCCGTTAATGATTGCTTAATCATAAATAAGGCATTTTTCTCACCAGATTGCATTTCTGCAAATGCTTTTGTCGTATTATATTGGCCTTCTATATCAGATAAATCACCAGAGAGTTTATTCTTTTTTTCCTTATTAATAGCAAGTTGAGTAGTTGATGATGTTAATTGCTGATTCAATACTGTTGAATCACCTCTGATCACTTCTAATTCTCGTTCTAATTTAGAAACCAATGCTTGTAAATCCTCTTGGCTCTTTTGAATAGTAATAGGTTCATATATTTTTGTAATTACGAGCAATAAAATAACAGCACCGAAGCCACAGCAGACAACATCCAGAAAGGATAAATTGAATGTTTCCATATCTCTTCTTTTCCTCATCATGTTGGCCAATCTTTGGAAGGTGCAACAAAACATCCTTTCTTCAACCCTGCTAAGTTAATAAAACTAGCTGCTGCTGTTGGGTCTCCATCTAGAGGAAATAAAAAAACATTCATCGGTATTGATGGTGAAATATCAATTGCTCTATTAAAATATTTTTGCCTATCTCTAGGATAAACTTTTACTGGTACTTTGGGAGTCCTTGATCCTAGTGTAGGTAACCCATCAGTAAATATAAATACATTATCTGGCTTTTTGTTAAAAGTATTAATGGCTTCAAAAGCATTATATAAACTGTTACCTCCTTGAGGGACTGTTAAAGCTAACTTATCAATGGCTGATACTATATTTTTACTATCAGCTTTTATCCATTCTCCATCACTTTGATCTAAAACTGATTGGGCCGATTCATTAAATGTATAAATTTGAAATTCTCCTTTCAATCGTGTTGCCATCCATTCAACGCCTTTAACTACCTGGCTCCATTTTGGAGCTCTTATCTTCTCTTCATCTGGATAAATAGAAAAAAGCAAAGCGTTAGCATAAGAATTAGCTAGCATACTGGTGGATGAGTCAACTAAAAATAAGACACGCTCTCCAGATACTTTACAGCCAGATATATATTGTCTTTGTCCTTCACCACCTCTATCAAATGGTGAATCTCCACTTAGTTGAGATTGTTTTTCTGCTTCAGATGACAACCTCTTACTGTCTTGTTCTAAGATCTTAATATCAGATTTGAGCTTTTCAACACTATCTTGAGAAGCTAGCGATATATTTTCATACAATGAAATTTCTTTAGTAAGTTCCTCAATAATTTTCATTAATTCATCTATACTCCCTTGTATAGTTGAGCTATCTTCATCTATTTTATTGATTTCATTCTTTATATTTGTCATGCGTTTTTGACCATCAACAATTTCTTCTTCTAAAAATTCAGTCTGACTTTTCAAGATTACAGATGCTTTATTACTTCTGGACTTAACCTGAGAATTAATAATCATAAAAAAAAGAATAATGGCCCCAAAACCACATGCCATTACATCCAAAAAAGACAAATTGAAAACATTAAATTGCCTTCTTGCCATAAAGATTTCTAATTATTCACCCTTAAGATGGGTAATCAGATTTTGATCTGCATAGGTTTCTGTTTCGAATATTTGACGTTCTTGTAGCAGTTGCAATTGATGCACTAGAAACATAATCACTATACTAATAAGTAAAGCGATAAATGTTGAATTAAAAGCTATGCCTAGATTTTGAGTAACGCCACTAATGTCTCCATCCACTGCTTGATGTGCCAAAGACAAAGCAGCCCCTATGCCTCTAACTGTTCCAATAAAGCCAATAGACGGTATAGCCCATGCTATATAACGTATCATTGATAATTCAGACTCAAGTCGGTCAGCTTCACTTTCAATCATTGTGTGTGTTGCAGTTGAAACATCCTGGATATTCTTGGTAGTGGCAAATCGTTTCAAACCATTACTTAAAACTCTAGGTAACAATAATTCTTGTTGTGATTCATCTAAATTCTCAAATTGCCTTAAATACATATCAGTATTTTCTGGTTTTATAGTCTGGCCTCTTTGTAAAGGAATAAAATCATTCCTTAAAAGCTTTCGTTCATTTAGGGATGTTTGAGCTTTCAGAGCCATGATTGCAAATGCCCATAGCATTAATATAAAACAAGCTTCTTGCTCGAAGTCACGAATAATCACAAAGAAAGAACGCTCAGGTACATAATTACTATCTTGCGTAATCATGGCTTGTTGCTGTTGTATGATCTCAACCGCTTCAGGCCTTACCAATGACACATAAAAAGCATGGACCAGAATAATGGAGATAATTAAGGCAAAACCTTGATATAAAAATTCTTTGGATAAATTGTTGTTATTCATAATAAATTTTTAGGTATCAGAATAAAATATCATCCCTTGACCGGCATTCACTTTATTTTCCTCTGCAATCTCTTCCTTGAGTTTCTCTTTTTCATATACCTCTTTAAGTCGATCTAATTCTTCTTGCATTTCTCTGTTCTCATTCTCTAAATTATTATTTTCATCCTCATCAGCGATAGCCAATAGTGATAATGAAATAAATAGAAAGAAAAAGACAGTTTTATGTTTGATAAGATATTTTATTTTAGTGGTATTCACTACTCTATCCTATCACTATAACGTGCAATTCTAAATCCAACATCCAATCTTGATGTGACAGCGTGATCTCTAAATGAGTATCTCAGAGCACTGATACTAGAATGTCTCCAACTTGAGCCCTTAATTACTTTACTACTTCCTTCTAATGGTCCCAAAGGATCTGACACTATATTTTTGAGATCTCGAGGATAGACCTTATAATAATCATTAACCCATTCAGCAACATTACCTCCTAGATCAAAAATACCTAAAGAATTTGCTTTAAACTTTCCGTTAGGAGAAGTGACAGGATAGCCATCCCAGTATTGTCCTAGAGTATTTGACATAAAAACTTCTGCTGACTCATCAGCATAATTACCAGATTCTTCTGCAACTGGCATGCTATCGCCCCATGGATACTTTTGTTCTCCACCACCACCATTAAATCTGGATAACCATTCCCATTCTGCTTCTGTTAAAAGACGGTAACCATTGCCTACTGGTCGTTTCAACTCATACTTACCTTTTTTGATTTCATACGCTGGCTCTAAAGATTCTTGAATGCTCAACCAATTGCAATATTCAACTGCTTGTTGCCAACTAACCATTACCGTTGGATGCATATTATTGGATAGTTCTCTAAAAACTTCTGCACCAGAAGTATGCTTGGGTTCAAACTCTCTAAACTCTTTATTGGATACTTCTGTTATACCAACATAGAAAGGTCTAGTAATTTTTACTAGCCTTTCAGTTTCGTTTGTTTTTCTTCCCTGGTCTCTCCTAGGTGCGCCCATAACAAATTCATTGCCGGGATAAATCAATCTCATATCTAAGCCCTGAGTTGTTTTGATCTTATTTGGTAAAGCTGCCAATGCAGCTTCCTCAGGAGTCATAAGATTTATCGCTATAGTTTGCTCATAGCCTAGTGTTGGATTAATTATTAATTCTTCAGTAACATATCCCTCTTTTTCAATAAGTAATAGTTGCTTCTTAGATAATAGATCAATACTAATTGGAACCGTTCCAATTTTTTTATCCTCCAAAATTAAATTAGCACCTGGTGTACCGACAAAATTCATCATGCCATAAATTGGCTTTAACTCTCTTTCAAATTCAACATATTCTATATTTGTTTCTTTTAGGATTTCTTCTTGTGTGTCGAGAGTAATATTTTCACTGATAGTCTTAAATCCTGGCTTTGAAAGACTGATAGTATGAGAAATTATAGGTTCTAACTCCAGTTCAAGAGGTGTTAGACCACGATAAATAGAATCTATATTTACAGAAGCGCCCTTAGGATAGGAAATAATATTAAGTTTGCTATCTATGAGATTTAAGTTAAATGGCTCTAAGATAATATTTTCTTTCGCCTTTACGGTAATCTCAGTTGAAAAATCCTTAAACCCATTTTTCTTAATTTCAAGAGCATGTTGCCCTTCTATAATATCAAGGTCCAAAGGGGCCAATCCTACATTTTTACCATCAATGAATATTTCAGCCCCACTTGGTTTAGTGTCTATCTGAACATCAGCCCAAGCAGGCTTAAGGTCAAAAATGAATTCTTGTTCTTCGCCCATCCCATTGATGATCAATTGTTCCTTAATGGGAAAATGCTTTTCAAATCGCAACTCAACATCCCTTGTTCCAGATTCCAAAAGGCCTCCAAAAGGAAACCCTCTCTTTTTACATTCCTCTTGAGACATTTCCATATCTGCACAAATAAATGGTGCTGATCTTTTTCCTTCTAGATACAGTTCATAAACAACATCGGGCCGGGTTATAAATCTAACAATACCCGGTGTTTTTCTTAATTTCATATCAATAACTTGAGAGGATTCCTTAGTGATTGTAATATCTAAGCTGTTCGGAATATAACCTGATCTAGAGTAATCAGCCCTATATTCACCGGGTCTTAATAAAAATCGTCCACTAATTTTTAAATGTGGGAAAAAACCCCCAGAGACTGAAACCTTAGCATCAGCTGGCATGGTTCTTATTTCAACAGCTTTAGAGGTAAACAAATAGAATAAAAAGTATCCAACTAAGAAAAACACTCCTATGGCAGCTCTCTGAAATGCCTTTTTTTGAAAAATACTCTCACTTTGTCTTTTTTGAAACTGTGTTGGTTGATCCTCTATAGAAATATTATTAACATTAATAATTATTTGATTAGTAGAAATCTGAAATTGAACTCGCTTATCAGATACAACCAGCTCATCATCATTCTTGATCCAATAATTTCCAGAAAATTCTTCATTATTTACTTTGGTATCGATACTTGGATTAATCTTTTGCAAAACTAAACGATCATCTATCAAATCAATGATCAAGGCTATCCCCAACGAAAGCGAACCCACAATCAAAATATCAGAATTCAAATCTGTCCCTATTGTAATGGGAAAATTATCAGAACTAATTTTTCTAGTTTGATTGCCTTCATGTATGTTAATAATTGTCATACTCTTTCCTTGCATTCAATTCTAAAGCTTTGATTATTTTTACCTGGAAGAACTTTGAATCTCAAGCTTACATCTCTAAAACCGTTTCTTGTACCTACTGCCTTATATATTCCTGGTCTCAGTGCCATTTTTTTGTTTAGAAAAACACCCAGTTCTCCCACTTTATATAAAGTAACAATAGTCATCTCATCTGAAAGGATCAAGATATTAATAGGGACACTTGCAAGGCTGATAATATTTTCTAGATTTGCTATTTGACCTACTAATATTGGCCCTTTCTTCTTAATAACACTAGCTTGATTCAGTGTTTTTTTTGCCTTCTTTAAAAGATCATCATCACTTAGATTATCAGCATTAGCTGTAAAAAAAATTAATTCGCTAGCAAGAGAAATTCTTTGGTTAACCGTTTTTAAACTCTCAGAAGCATCCTTAATGTTTGCATCAAGTTTCAGTATGGCTTCATAATGTTTTTTTGCTAAAGTCCATTGTTCATTAACTTCAGCTATTAGCGCTTCATATTGTATTGACTCAATCTTCGACATTCTGACTTTTAATTCCAATTCTTCAATGGCTTGTAGAACATCCTTAGAACTAGGATTAATTTGCAATGCCTGATTAAATTCTATTTTTGTTTCTTCAAATTTATCTTCTGCCATCAATTGATAACCCCTTGATAAACTATTTTGAAAAAGCTCTTCATCAAGGCTTTGTTTTGATATTTCTAACCCTTCGATTGCTTTGACCCAATCTGGATCTATTATTAATGCATTTTCATACGACACAATTGCATTTTTCCATTCACCATCATTACGAAAAATATCTGCCTGCAACATTATTTCAATAACCTTATCTACTTTTAAAGCTCTCTCATACCCTGCTTTTGCCTCCAGATTAATACCATCAATTGCAAGAGCTATCTCATATTGTTGAATTGCCAAATCTTGATTTCCTTGCAATAAGGCGTCACGCGCTTCTCTGAGAGCCAATGATAATCTTTGAGGTATGCTGATTTCCAGATCGATTAAAATCTGCATTGATTCACGATACTTTAGAACTGCGGTATTAAATTGTCTCAAGGTATAGGCAGCGTCTCCTTCTGCCTGATACATGAGTGCATCACTCCAATCCTTTCCTCCCCAAAATAAGACCCCATTGACTTTCAAATCCTCTAATTTAGCCAGTAATTCAGAAAGAAGAGCCTGAGCAATAGGTTTTTGAGCTAAGTCAAATGATTCATTATTTTTTAAATTTTCAGAATTCTTCTGAATTGATGAATCATTGACCTCCTCTCTATAGTCACTAACAGTGGAAGGTAGTATAAAAAAGACAACTATTAGAAAGAGCAATAACAATCCACTAAGAAAAAAAGCCAACTTAGGATTAAATCTTTTTTGATTCTCTCTATCTAGTTTTTCTTGATAAATTGTTTTATTGATATTCAATGATGAGCTAGCTTTGTCATCTGATTTTTTTACTGAATCATCAGTTTTCTTAATATTCATAAGCAAGAACTATTGTGCAGAATCTTCTTCGAGAATTAATCCAGTCTCTTCAGTATAAATTTGTTTGAGTAATTTCTTCCAGCCTAAGAACATTTCTTGTGCATTACCAGTAAGTCTTAATGTTTGTCCTTCAACCTCAATAAGTAAACCTTCAGCCTCAGTATCAAAAGAATCTCCACCTTCTTTCATCGATTCTTTGTATATTTTTGCTTCAGATGCCTTAGCAAAACCACTCTGAACAGCCTGCATTCCTCCAATCATAAGACCTTGCTGAGCATAACCACTAGCATTACTATCACCATCAACCATAATGCCTCCTAAAATTGCGACAGCTCCAAGTAGTTGTCTTTTTCTAGCTGATCGTTTTAATTCTTCATAATTGATTGCATTTTGGCGATTAGACTTTCTCCATTCTTCATAAGGAACTGAAATTTCTCTATATAATTGTGCATAATATTCATTAAGCGTATCAAGAAGCAAAAGCTCCCTTTCCTTAACATCAGCTATTCTTTGCATAATTGGATCGTCATTGGCAGGTAAACGAGAGATTTTATAAACACTTGTCTTCTTATCCTGAACTAAGTAATCATTAAAAACACTAGGAATTAAGTCTGAAGCAAATCTTAAATCACCAATCTCACTTATACGCTTTAAGTCTTTAGATATATAACCAATCTTTATCTTTTGTAAATCATTTGCTATTTGATTAAATATACTTTGATAAGGATCTTGAGTTAAATCACGGCGTTTACTATAAGAACTTTGGCCAACTCTTGCTTTATAAGTTTTATCAATCCACTGCTTTCCTGAGATATCCCAAACACCAATTTGCATAGAAACATCATATCCATCTGATTTTATAATTCGTCCAGAAATATTAAGATCCATAGCCTTAGTATTATCAGGCAACATCCAAACACCCCCCCAAAAACCAGTCTCTTCAAGAGTGTTCTTCAAGTGATAAGGAATATATCTCGCTTCAGCTTTTCTTATTTCCGGGAATACTAGAGGATTGCTTTCAATATCTTCTGGAATATTAGGATCAAAAATAAAAATACCAACATCAAGTAAACGATCTTCGGTAATTTCTATTTCAGCACGTTTGAGTTTAACTTTATCATATTTAATAGTTTCACTTAAACTCAGCAATGGTAATGCTAAGCAAACAAAAAAAATAAAGGTAGTTATATTTTTCATTCTCACTAGCTTAAGCACTTATCTATTTCTGATTGGCCTATACCCATATGTTTCAGATATTGTTTCCAGATTTCATTTCGTATATTTGGATCATCTTCCTTAATTGCAAAAACTCGAAGTTGTCTGGCGATCTTATCCTCTCCTGAACCATCTATATCAATGCAACTAGGTAATCTTGATATTTCTTCCTCAGACATTTCACCAGTAAATTCATCTTCGCTATCATTATTACCTTGGCTTTCATCATTACCAAGATCTCCAGAAATATCTATTGGGCCATCCAGATCTGCTCCCATAATTGATTCCATATCAGCTATCTCTTGAGCAGTCATGCTTGAATCTCCTTGGCTTGATGCAGCAATAATATCTCTTTCTCCAGCCATTTCCTTATCAAAGTCTCCTAAAGACTCATTAAATACACTCGAAGCTGACTGTCCTAACTGTTGGTTTGAACTTCCAGCTTGAGACGACATAGTTGTATTATTTTGATTGCTGTCATCCTGACTCTTTGCTCCTTGACTAGTGCTTTTTGAGGAAGATGGCATTCCTCCTGAACTGGATGATGGCATTGATGATGAACTAGAAGAGGATGGCATTCCTCCTGAACTGGATGATGGCATTGATGATGAACTAGAAGAGGATGGCATTCCTCCTGAACTGGATGATGGCATTGATGATGAACTAGAAGAGGATGGCATTCCTCCTGA
>JABHDX010000036.1 GCA_018672815.1 Gammaproteobacteria bacterium
AGTCACTACTCAGATAGAATTTAGTTCTCAAGAAATAGCAGTGGGTGTTCTATTGATTGAAATGGCAAGAGCTGATTTTCAACAGGATGAATCTGAGAATCAGTCTATTATAGACTTGCTGCAAAAACATTTCGACTTAACCCATGAGAATTCAAAATTACTATTTAGTCAAGCTGAAGATAAGCTCAATGAAAGCGTGTCATTGCATGAATTCACAAAAGATCTGCACGATAATCTTGATCAAGATCAAAAGGAAGAAGTGATTACTTTACTGTGGAAATTGGCTATTTCTGACGATAATCTTGACAAGTATGAGGATTATTTAGTTCGTAAAATTGCAGACTTGCTCTATGTATCCAACTCAATAGTATTGAAGATTAAGCACCAAGTATTCATAAAATAGTATTTTTAATGGTTTCAACAATTGGAGAAATATTTTGATGAATGGGATTGATAGCAGGAATTCCAGTTTCTTGAATTATTATCTCAGAGTTAAAGTTTTCATCATTGCAATTGATACAAATACCAAGTGTTTCTTTTCCGTAGTTTTTTATTAATTCTATTTCTTCGATTAGAGTAGGTATTACGCATTTAAACTCTTCAAAGTTATCAAAATATTTCCTGTCAAATGGATGCACTAAAACAACACCTTGTACATCAGCAGATAAGAGTAACTCCGAGCCACAAGGTCCAGAAGGGTTTCTTAAAGAGGATTGGCCTTCTATTAACATCAGGTCAGGCTTACTTTCTTTTTCACATTCTAGAATGGCTTTCTCAAGCTCCCCTGAAACAAAGTCATTGATTGTTGAATCCAGTATAAAACCATGTTTGAAGCCTTGCAGAAATCCTGTTTGACCAGTATAGATAACCTCTGTTTTAACGTCTTGTTGATTTAAAGCATTGGTTAAGAATTGACACGCTGTTCTTTTACCTACTGCACAATCACTCCCTAGGACAGCTATTCTAGGTGTTTCTAAGCTGAGTATTTTTCCACTCCAAAAAGACAGTTGATCAATGGTTTTTGGTTTTCTAATATCATGAATGACTGCATTGTTTTGTATAGAAAGAGTGTTAAATTCTGGGTCATTTCCTAGAATCTCATGCAACCCACACACCACATCAACTCCATTATTTAAAGCATCTATAATGACATCACGGTGTTCAGTAGGGAGCTTGCCTCCTCCAAATGCAACTCCTATTACAAGAAAATCTGGTTTTTGATCCAATGCTTGGCAAGCAGTATTGAAATCTGTATAGATTGGGATAGTTTTTATGCAATTTGTGACTAGTTCATCAGTATTGCAACCATCAAATTTTTGATCAATTACACCTAAAATATTAAACCGATCAGAATATCTGAGTAAACCATGTGCTGTTTTAGCATGTATTTCATCCAATAAGCCACCACTATAGACAAAAGCACTGCCTCTGGGATCATTCATTGTAATAAACTCCTAATCCTAATTCTCCATTGGTTCTCATCATACCATTCTTACAAATATACCCTCCAGAGACTAAATCCCAACCTAGATCAAAGAACCCATCCAAGTCAATATACTGGGTTGCAGACGATGAAAATGCAGCATGCAAAGCAGCAGCAATACTAATTTTACTTTCATCCATACAACCCCACATCAATCCAATCCCCTCATTCTCCGCAATTGTGGCAATTTTTAATGCCTGATGTATGCCTCCACATTTCATTAGTTTGATATTAAAAACCCCAAAAGGTTTTGGGTTTGAGACTAAGGCAATAGCATCATCAGGTGAGTGCAAGCTTTCGTCAGCGACACAGATAGCTCTGATATCATCTGAGAAATTTAACATTTCTTTATCCTTATTCACTTCTAATGGCTGTTCTATTAACTCTACGCCTAAATGATGTGTTCGATCGTAAAATTTTTCTAAGTCTTTCAAGGAATATCCTCGATTCGCATCAACACGAATTGCTACAGAATCAGGGCTTAAGTCAAAAAGAGCAGAAACTTTTTCAATATCTTCATCTACATTTTCACCAATCTTAATTTTGAGATGAGAGAATCCATTATCAATATGTGTTTTAGCATCATCGATAGTTTTTTTGAAAGAAGAAACACCTATTGTGATGGAAGTTGG
>JABHDX010000037.1 GCA_018672815.1 Gammaproteobacteria bacterium
AATAGAAAATTTCGAATATTTAAGCACTATAAATATAGACGATCTTTATCGAGAAAAATATACAGAAGTAGATGATATTATAGCACCTATTATGACTACAGAAGAACCCGCTGGATACTATGAAGCTGGTGATTATTGGGTCAAACCTTAAATTAATATATTATAAATAATTATATGGCAGAGAAAAATAGTTTTTTCGGGTTTTCATTTAAAAAATCCAAGAAAAAGAAAAAAGAAAGTTTTGTAGCACCAATCAATGATGATGGGGCTCTAGATGTAGGGGTGTCTGGGTTTTTTGCTGCGGCAGTTAACTCAAAATCAGATATAGCGGCAAGCGAAAATGAATTAATCAGTCAGTATAGAAATATCGCTGTTATACCAGAAGTCGATCAAGCGATTGAAGATATTATAAATGAAGCTATTATTACAGATGGTACTACCGGTCAAACAGTATCTATAAGCATAACAAATTCAGATTATTCAGAGAAAATTTCAGAACTTGTCAATGAAGAGTTTGAAGTAATATTAAAACTTCTCAATTTTAGCGCCCAAGGTCATGAAATTTTTAGAAATTGGTATATAGATGGTAGAATTTATTACCATAAACTAATAGATATATCATCTTCTAAGAAAGGACTTGTTGAAATTCGCCCTATTAACCCAACCGAAATAAAAAAGGTTCGAGAAATAGTTAGGGAGCTTGATCCTCAGACTCGGGTTGAAGTTATAAAGGATATTATAGAATATTACGTTTATAATAATGGTCAGAATGAAATAAACATATCTCAGGATTCGATATGCTATGAGACCTCCGGGGTAATTGATAGAAATAATGCGATGGTTCTATCTCATCTCCACAAAGCTATTAGACCAGCAAATCAGCTCAAAATGACGGAGAATGCACAAGTCATATATAGACTTGCACGTGCTCCAGAGAGAAGAATATTTTATATTGATGTTGGTAATATGCCTAAAACTAAGGCAGAGCAACATCTCAAAGACATCATGGATCGTTACCGTAATAAAATGGTATATGATGCTAAGACGGGAACACTTACTAATTCCTCCGATGAAATGAATATGATGGAAGATTTTTGGCTTCCAAGAAGAGAGGGTGGTAAGGGTACAGAAATAACTACACTTCCCGGTGGATCTAATCTTGCTGATATTGATGATTTAATTTACTTTCAGAAGAAATTATTTAAATCTCTAAATGTTCCAGTTTCACGACTTGATTCTGAATCTACATATACGTTTGGGTCTGGATCTGAAGTTACAAGGGATGAAGTTAAATTTTCTAAGTTTATATCAAAACTTAGAAATAAGTTTACTGGTATTTTTGATGATCTTCTTCGTACACAATTGATATTGAAGGGTGTTATTACTGAAGCCGAATGGGATAAATTAAAAGAGCACATTACCTATAGATTCCAGGAAGATAACTACTACGCAGAACTAAAAGACTCGGAGATCCTTAAGGAACGTATATCAACTCTAGAACTCCTTGAGCCTTATATCGGAAAATACTACTCAAACGATTATGTGAGGAAAATAATCCTCAAACAAACCGATGAAGAAGTAAAAGATATAAATGATAAGATAAAGGAAGAAGAGAAGGATCCTATATATCAGGAACCAGAAGAAGAAGAAGATAACTACTAACCAATGGGAAATAAAAAGTGGAATTAATTGATAAAATTAAAACAGATAATTTAGTTGCAGCGAAAACAACGTTTAAAGACATTATGTCAGATAAAGTTATAGATAAACTAGAGCAAATGAAAAAAGATATCGGTTCTAATTTATATAAAAATCAGGAAGAAAAATGAAACTCATAACAGAACTTCTAGATCATGATTTAAATATATTGACAGAGGGTAAGGGTAAAACCCTTCATATTGAGGGGGTATTCCTTCAATCTTCTGTGAAAAATAGAAATGGTCGAATATATCCAAAAGAGATAATGTCTCGGGAAGTTCATCGTTTCGTTAATGAAGAAGTTAAGAATAAAAGAAGTATTGGGGAATTAAATCATCCGCCAAATCCAACAATTAATCCGGAGAGAGCTTCGCATTTGATTACATCTCTTCAAGAGTCGGGAAACGATTACATAGGTAAAGCTAAAGTCCTAGATACCCCAATGGGTAATATCGTTCGTGGACTCCTTGAGGGTGGGGTTAAACTAGGTGTATCTTCCCGGGGATTAGGATCGCTAACCAAGAAAGGTGGTGCATCTGTAGTTGGGAGCGACTTCAAATTAAGTACAATTGATATTGTAGCCGATCCATCGGCACCTTCTGCGTTTGTTGAGGGAATAATGGAAAACGCAGAATGGGTTTATGATGATGTCCTTGGATATCAGAGTATTCGGAATTCTATTAGGAAAACGCCCTCTAAGTATCTTGAAGAAAAGAAACTAGAGGTGTTTAGTAATTTTATAAATAAATTATAATTAAATTTTTTATAAATAATTATACATATATATGTTTACATTAGGAGAAAACAATGGATCAAGCTAAAATTGATGATCTTGGGTTAGAAATAACTGAAGAAGAAGTCATCACGGCGGCAGAAGAAATTGTGGAAGAACTTGTTTCTGAGGATGAGGAATTATCCGAAAAGAAAAAAGTAAAAGAAGAAGAAATCGAAATCAAAGCTGACGATGAAGAAGAAGAAGATGATGAGGACGATGATTCTGAAGTTGAAGAAAAAAAGAAACCTGTAAAAGAGGATAGAGTTGATATGTCTGCTGATGTAGATGCTCTTCTTGAAGGTGAAGATTTTTCTGAAGATTTCAAACTTAAAGCTACCACAATCTTTGAAGCTGCAATTGGTGCTAAATTAGCATCAGAAAAAACTTTATTAGAAGAAAAATTTCAGACTAAGTTAGATGAAGCTACTCAAGAAATTGAAGAAACTTTATCAGACAAAGTTGATCAATACTTAAATTATGTTGTTGAAGAATGGGCGAAGGATAATGCAATTGCATTAGAACACGGTATTCGTTCTGAAATATCTGAACAATTCTTAAATGGTATGCGCGATTTATTCGTTGAGAATTTTATCGACATCCCAGAAGAAAAACTTTCTATTGTTGAAAGTCAATTTGACGAAATCGAAGAACTAACTACTGCATTGAATGATGTAGAAAAAGAAAAAGTTGCTCTTTTCGCTCAGGTTAACGAAGCAAAGAAAGATCGAATTCTTTTAAGTTTGTCTGACGACCTTGCGGTCACAGAAACAGAAAAATTTAAAGAACTTGCTGAAAACGTAGATTTTGAATCAAGTGAACTATATGAAAAGAAACTCATCATTATTAAGGAAAAATATTTCCCTAAAGATGAAAAGGTGTCTGATCTGGAGGAAACTGTTCCTTCAACTCTATCACCCGAAGTGAGTAATAATATGGCTGCTTATATGGCGGCAATTTCAAAAAATAAATAATCCATAAGGAGAAACACAATGTTCCAAACAGAACAATTGAATGAAAAATGGCAGCCAGTTCTTGAGCATGCTGATCTTCCTGAGATCAAAGACTCTTACAAGCGTGCAGTCACTACAGTCATTCTAGAAAACCAAGAAAAAGCGTTTCGCGAAGATAACAACCTTCAAGAAGCAGCTCCAGCTAACGCAACTGGTTCTAATGTTGCTAACTGGGATCCAGTCCTAATTTCTTTAGTAAGACGTGCAATGCCTTCATTGATTGCATATGATGTTGCTGGTGTACAACCAATGACTGGTCCTACTGGTCTTATCTTCGCTATGAAGTCAAGATACACAACTCAAGGTGGTACAGAAGCACTATTCAATGAGCCTGATACAGATTTCACAGGTGCTGGTACACATGCCGGAACTGATCCTTCTGTATTAAATGATACTTCACCAGGTACATTTACTGGTGGTACTGGTATGGCTACTGCTACAGGTGAAGCCCTTGGCGATGCTAGCGGTAACTATTTTCCAGAAATGGCATTCTCAATCGAGTCTACTAGCGTAACTGCTAAAACTCGTGCATTGAAAGCTGAATACACTATGGAATTAGCACACGACCTAAAAGCTGTACACGGTCTTGATGCTGAATCAGAATTGGCTAATATCTTATCTCAAGAAATTCTTGGAGAGATTAACCGTGAAATGGTTCGTACAGTTTATGTAAATGCTGTTGAAGGTTCACAAGATGCTGCAACTGCTGGTACTATTGTTGCTGCTGATTTAGATGGTCGTTGGTCTGTTGAGAAATACAAAGGCTTAATGTTCTGGATCGAAAAAGAAGCTAATAAAATTGCTATCGATACTCGTCGTGGTAAAGGTAACATTCTTATCTGTTCTAGCAACATCGCATCTGCATTAGCTATGGTTGGTAATCTTGATTTTGGTAGCGTTTCCGGTAATCTATCTGGTAATGTTGATCCAAGCGGTAATACTTTTGTTGGAACTCTAAATGGTTCTATCAAAGTTTTTGTTGATCCGTATTCAACTGGTACTGATTACTTTGTAGTTGGTTATAAAGGTGCATCTCAATATGATGCTGGTATGTTCTATTGCCCATACGTTCCATTACAAATGGTTAAAGCAGTTGGCGAACAAACATTCCAACCTAAAATTGCATTCAAAACTCGTTACGGCATGGTGGATAATCCATTCGTTACA